>NZ_JBXAFF010000056.1:0-15765 GCF_058792815.1 Microbacterium sp. MPR-TSA4 | reverse complement strand
GGGCAGGGGCGGGGACCGTACCCTTGACGGCATGCGCCTCTGCCTGGCCTCCACCTCGCCCGCCCGCCTGATGCTCATGCGGCAGGCGGGGATCGAACCGATCCTGCGCGCCCCGCAGGTGGACGAGGAGGCCGTCATCGCCGCGGTCGAGGCGAGCGAGCACCGGGTGCTGCCGCCGGACGAGCACGTGCTGCTGCTGGCCCGGCGCAAGGCGGCCGACGTCGCGGCCGCGCTCGTGCGCGACGATCCCGACTTCGACGGACTCGTCGTCGGGGGCGATTCGATGTTCGAGATCGACGGACAGGTGCTCGGCAAGCCGCTGCGGCCGGAGGTCGCGGTCGCGCGGTGGGAGCAGATGAGAGGACGCACCGGCATCCTGCACTCGGGGCACAGCGTCATCCGGGTGGCCCCGGGGATGCCGCCGCGCGAGGAGCACGCCGTCGCCGCGGCGTCGGTGGGTTTCGTCGCCGACGTCTCCGACGCCGAGATCGCCGCCTACGTCGCGACCGGCGAGCCGTTGCAGGTGGCGGGGGCGTTCACCGTCGACAGCCTCGGCGGTCCGTTCATCGACCGGGTCGAGGGCGACCCCTCCACGGTCGTCGGGATGTCGCTGTCGACCGTCCGCCGGCTCTGCGCGCGGCTCGGGGTCGTCTGGACCGATCTGTGGGCACCGCCCGAGCAGGCGCCGGAGGCGGCGGCGTCTTCGTAGGCTCTCGCACACGATTTCCCGACGATCTTGTGCGGGTGATCCAAATGCGGGGGGTCGGACGTGGGTAGGCTGACATCCATGCCACGCTCACTGGACCTGGCGGCCGCGCGCCCGCAGATCACCAAAGTGCTCATTGCGAACCGCGGCGAGATCGCCGTCCGGGTGATCCGGGCCGCCCGCGACTCCGGCCGCGGGTCGGTCGCGGTGTACGCCGATCAGGACCGCGACGCGATGCACGCGAAACTCGCGGACGAGGCCTACGCCCTCGAGGGCGCCACGAGCGCGGACACCTACCTCTCGATCGAGAAGATCCTCTCCGTCGCCCGCCGCTCCGGCGCCGACGCGGTGCACCCCGGCTACGGCTTCCTCGCGGAGAACGCCGAGTTCGCCCGCGCCGTGATCGCCGCCGGCCTCGTCTGGATCGGCCCGTCGCCCGAGGCCATCGAGGCGCTCGGCGACAAGGTCACCGCCCGCCACGTCGCCGAGAAGGTCGGCGCCCCGCTGGCGCCGGGCACGCCCGGGCCCGTGGCCGGAGCCGACGAGGTCATCGCGTTCGCCGAGCAGGTCGGCCTGCCGATCGCGATCAAGGCCGCCTACGGCGGCGGCGGACGCGGGCTGAAGGTCGCCCGCGAGCTGGACGAGGTCGCCGAGCTGTTCGAGTCGGCCACGCGCGAGGCGGTCGCCGCCTTCGGCCGCGGCGAGTGCTTCGTGGAGAAGTACCTCGACAAGCCCCGTCACGTCGAGACCCAGTGCCTCGCGGATGCCGAGGGCAACGTCGTCGTGGTCTCGACGCGCGACTGCTCGCTGCAGCGCCGTCACCAAAAGCTCGTGGAGGAGGCGCCGGCGCCGTTCCTCACCGAGGAGCAGAACCGCACGCTCTACGACTCCTCCAAGGCGATCCTGCGCGAGGTCGGCTACGTGGGCGCGGGAACGTGCGAGTTCCTCATCGGCGCCGACGGCACGATCTCGTTCCTCGAGGTCAACACCCGGCTGCAGGTGGAGCACCCCGTGTCCGAGGAGGTCACCGGCATCGATCTCGTGCGCGAGCAGTTCCGCCTCGCCGAGGGCGGTGTGCTCGACTACGACGACCCCCAGCCGACCGGCCACTCGATCGAGTTCCGCATCAACGGCGAAGACCCGGGGCGCGGCTTCCTCCCCCAGCCCGGCCGCATCCACCAGTTCAAGACCTTCGGCGGCCCCGGCATCCGTCTGGACTCCGGCGTCACCGCCGGCGACAGCGTCTCGGGCGCGTTCGACTCGCTACTCGGCAAGCTCATCGTCACCGGCCGCGACCGCGCGGAGGCGCTCGAGCGTTCGCGCCGCGCGCTCGACGAGTTCGAGGTCGCCGGCATGCCCACCGTGCTGCCCTTCCACCGCAAGGTGGTGCGCGACCCCGCCTTCACCGCGGAGGACGGCCGCTTCGGCGTGTTCACGCGCTGGATCGAGACCGAGTTCGTCAACGACATCGCCCCGTGGGACGGCGAGGCGGAGTCCCCGGCGGAGGCCGAGCCGCGCCACACCGTCGTCGTCGAGGTGTCGGGCAAGCGTCTCGAGGTGAGCCTTCCCGACCGCATCGCGGTCGCTCCCGCGAAGATCGGTCGCCCGGTCGCCGTGCCGCCGTCGCGCCGCTCGCACGCCCCGTCGGTGTCCTCGGGCGCGTCGGGCGACGCCGTCAAGGCGCCGATGCAGGCCACGATCGTCAAGGTCGCGGTCGAGGACGGGCAGCCCGTCGTCAAGGGCGACCTCGTCGTTGTCCTCGAGGCCATGAAGATGGAGCAGCCGATTCAGGCGCACAAGGACGGCGTCGTCGGCGCCATCAACGCCGACCCGGGAACCACCGTGTCCGCCGGCCACCAGCTGCTCACGATCTCCTGACATGACCGCCCGGCGCCGCCGTCTCGCCCTGGTCGCGGCCGCGGCATCCGCCGTCGTGCTCGTCGGCTGCAGCGCGGGCCCCTCCGACGCGGACCGCGCGGCATGGTCGGCCTGGTCGGAGTCGGTCATCGGCTCGGCGCCGGACACGGCCGTCGGCGGCATGCTCGCGGCGGTCGAGGGCGGGCCCGCGGCGACGCTGGACTTCGCCGAGCCGAGCCCGTTCCGCGCGGTCGAGCTGCGCTGCATCGGCGCCGACCGCGCACAGTTCGCCCTCGTCTACACGGCGGGCGGACAGACCCTCAGCACCACCCAGGACATCGTCTGCCAGCAGGGCGCCCTGCGCACACCCATCGCGATCCCCACCGCCGTGCAGAACCTGACGGCCATCAGCGTGTCGGCGACCTCTCCCGAGGGCACCGGCATGTGGACCGCCCAGGTGCAGCACTAGCCGTCGCGTTCACCCCGCGGCGGGCGGCGCAGGCGGATGCCGGCCCCCGGCCGGTCAGCCGAAGAAGTCGTCGTCGCGGTTGACGAGGTGCATCGCGCGCGTGGCGTCGGTGATCGAGCCGCTCAACGAGGGGAACACCGCGAACACGCGCGAGACCTGATCGACGGTCAGGCGCCGCTCGACGGCGATCGCGATGGGGTAGATCAGCTCCGACGCCCGCGGGGCGACGATCACGCCGCCGATCACGGTGCCGCTGCCCTCGCGCGCGATGATCTTGACGAAGCCGTCCTTGATCCCCATCATCTTCGCGCGCGCGTTGGCGGTCAGCGGGAGCTTGTAGACGTAGCCGTTGATCGCGCCGGTCTCCAGGTCCTTCTCCTGCCGTCCGACGGTCGCGATCTCCGGCGCCGTGAAGATGTTCGCGGTGATCCGGCGGCGCTCCAGCGGGATGACGGTGTCGCCCAGGGCGTGGAAGATCGCGGTGCGCCCCTGCATCGAGGCGACGGAGGCGAGCGGGACGAAGGTCGTGCAGTCGCCGGCGGCGTAGATGTTGGGAACCGACGTGCGCGCGACCCGGTTGACGCGGATGTGACCGGAGTCGGTCAGCTGGACGCCGGCATCCTCGAGGCCGATGCCGGCGGTGTTCGGGATCGATCCGACGGCGAGCAGGCAGTGGCTGCCTTCGACGGTGCGCCCGTCCGAGAGGGTCACGACCACGCCGTCGCCGGCGCGCTGCACACTGTCGGCGCGCGACTTCGAGAGCACCGTCATCCCGCCGCGGGTGAACACCTTCTCCAGGACGGCGGCGGCGTCGGCATCCTCGCCGGGCAGCACCTGATCGCGACTGGAGATGAGCGTGACCTTCGCCCCGAGGTTCATGTAGGCCGACGCGAACTCCGCGCCGGTGACGCCCGAGCCGACGACGATGAGGTGCTCGGGAAGCGCCTTCATGTCGTAGAGCTGGGTCCACGTGAGGATGCGCTGGCCGTCGGGCTTGGCCGTCGGCAGCTCGCGCGGCGAGGCGCCCACGGCGACGACGAGCGTGTCCGCCTCGACGCGGTCGAAGTCGGTGCCGCCGGGGCCGGTGGCGACCACGAGGGCATGATGGCCGTCGAGGCGTCCGTGGCCGGAGATGATCCGCACGCCCGCATCGACGAGCTGGGCCCGCATGTCGTCGGACTGCTGTCGGGCCAGCGACAGCAGGCGCTTGTTGACGGCGGCGAGATTGATCGCGACCTCGGGCTTGAGCGCGACGCCGCTCTCCCCCTTCGCGAAGAACTGGACCCCGAGGTCGGACGCCTCGGAGATCGCGACCGCGGCATCGGCCGTGGCGATGAGGCTCTTGGAGGGGACCACGTCGGTGATCACGGCGGCACCGCCGACACCCGCGCGCTCGACGAGGGTGACGTCCGCGCCGAGCTGCGCGGCGGCGAGCGCCGCCTCGTAGCCGCCGGGGCCGCCACCGAGGACGGCGACGGACTGGGTGTTCACGAAGCTCGACGACATTGCTCCATTCTCTCAGGCGCCGGCATCCGGGATGTCGCCCGCCGGCGACGGGGCGGCCGCGGCGGAGCGAGTGGCCCGGGGCGGTCCGTGTTCCTAGAGTGGGAGGATGTCCGACATGAACAGCAATCCGCTCGACGATCCCGCCGCCGACCCCTTCGAGATCGCGGCGCGCGCCGCGGGCGACATCGCCCGCCTCACGGGCGTCGAGCACCACGACATCGCCCTCACGCTCGGCAGCGGCTGGGGCAAGGCCGCCGACCTCGTGGGCGAGACGACCGCGACCGTTCCGGCCACCGAGATCACGGGGTTCAGCGCACCGGCGCTGGCCGGACACGTCGGATCGATCCGCAGCATCCTCACGCCGACCGGCACGCGCGTGCTCGTCATCGGGGCCCGCACCCACTACTACGAGGGCCACGGCGTACGTCGCGTCGTGCACAGCGTCCGCACCGCGGCGGCGACCGGCGCGAAGACGATGGTGCTCACCAACGGCGCCGGCGGCATCAAGCAGACGTGGACGCCGGGAACCCCCGTGCTCATCAGCGACCACATCAACCTCACGGCGGACTCGCCCCTGGAGGGCGCGACCTTCATCGACCTCACCGACCTGTACTCCTCGCGCCTGCGCGAGATCGCCCGCAGCGTCGACCCGACCCTCGACGAGGGCGTCTATTGCCAGTTCCGCGGACCGCACTACGAGACCCCGGCCGAGGTGCAGATGGCGAAGGCGATCGGCGGCCACATCGTCGGCATGTCGACGGCCCTGGAGGCCATCGCCGCCCGGCAGGCGGGCATGGAGGTGCTCGGCTTCTCGCTCATCACGAACCTCGCCGCCGGCATCCAGAAGACCCCGCTCAGCCACGCCGAGGTCATCGAGGCCGGCCAGGCCGCCGAGCCGGTGATCTCCGCCCTGCTCGCCCGCGTGATCGGTCGGCTGTGAGCGGCGCGGATGCCGCGGGCACCGCGGTCCTCGACGCGGCCCGCGCCTGGCTCGCCCAGGACCCCGACCCCGAGACCCGCGCCGAGCTGACCGCGCTGCTGGATGCCGCCGCGTCGGGGGATGCCGCGGCATCCGCCGATCTGGCCGACCGCTTCGGCGCGCGCCTGAAGTTCGGCACGGCGGGGCTGCGCGGGCGTCTGGGCGCCGGCAGCAACCGCATGAACCGCGTGCTCGTCTCGCAGGCCGCGGCCGGCTTCGCCGCGTACCTGCGGGAGAAGGCCGGCCCCGACGCGACACCGCTCGTCGTGATCGGCTACGACGGCCGCCGCAACTCCGACGTGTTCGCGCGTGACTCCGCCGAGCTGTTCGCGGGAGCGGGGCTGCGCGCGGTGCTGCTGCCGCGGATGCTCCCCACGCCCGTGCTGGCGTTCGCCGTGCGTCACCTCGGCGCCGCCGCCGGCGTGATGGTCACGGCCTCGCACAACCCGCCGGACGACAACGGCTACAAGGTGTACCTGGGCGGCGCGGACGAGGGGTCGCAGATCGTCTCCCCCGCCGACGCCGAGATCGCGGCGCACATCGACCGCGTAGCCGCCGGAGCGGCGGTGCCCGACCTGCCGCGTGGAACGTACGAGATCGCCGAGGAGAGCGTCGTCGAGGCATACGTCGCCGCGACCGCGGCGGTCGCACCCGCGACGGCCGGCGCGGCCGGGATGACCTGGGTCTACACGGCGATGCACGGCGTCGGCTCCGAGACGCTGCACGCCATCCTCGAGCTCGCGGGATACCCGCGGCCGACGGTCGTCGAGGCGCAGATCGCTCCGGACGGCCGCTTCCCCACCGTCGCGTTCCCCAACCCGGAGGAGCCGGGTGCGATGGACCTCGCGTTCGAGACGGCACGGGCGGCGGATGCCGAGTTCGTCATCGCCAACGACCCCGACGCCGACCGTCTCGCGGTCGCCCTCCCCGACCCGTCCGCGGACGGCGGGTGGCGGGCGCTCACCGGCAACGAGATCGGGCTGCTGCTCGGCTGGCGCGCGGCCGCCCGGGCGGCCGAACGCGGGGAGACGGGGTCGCTCGCGTGCTCGCTCGTCTCCTCTCCCGGACTGCAGGCGGTCGCCGAGCACTACGGACTGGACTTCCACGCGACCCTCACCGGTTTCAAGTGGATCTCCCGCGCTCCCGGCATCCTCTTCGGGTTCGAGGAGGCCCTGGGCTACCTCGTCAACCCGGAGACGGTGCGCGACAAGGACGGCATCTCGGCGGCGATCGCGATCCTCGGCATGATCGCCGAGGCGCGCGAGCGGGGCGAGGGGCTGGGCGATCTGCTGCGACGCTTCCAGGACACGTTCGGCTTCTTCGCCTCGGGCCAGGTCTCCCTGCGCGTCGACGACCTGTCGGTCATCGGGCGCATCATGTCCGCTCTGCGCGCCGCCCCGCCGGTGCGGCTCGGGGAGGTCGCGGTCGAGCGGATCGACGATCTGCTGACGGGCGTCGACGGGTTCCCGCCCGGCGACGTGCTGCGGCTGTGGCTCGACGACGGCTCGCGACTGATCGTGCGCCCGAGCGGCACCGAGCCCAAGCTGAAGGCGTACCTCGACGTGCGCGGCACGTCGGCCGCCGACGCCCAGGCCCGCCTCGCCGCCCTCGACGCCGCCACCCGCGCCCTCATCGCCGCCCGCTCCTGACTCCCGCGAGCCGCCATCCCCCGGCGAGCCGCCACGCCCCGGGCGGGCCGCGCCATGGCGGCTCGGCCGGGTCGTGGCGGCTCGGCGGAGGGGGGAGGGAGAAGAAGAAGAAGAAGAAGGGGGGAGCTAGCCGTCTACGACGGCGACGAGCTCGTCCAGGAAGGGGGTGAAGGTGGTGCCGCGGCGGACGATGCGCTGCACGCTGTCGCGTTCGCTGAACACCTCGACGAGCTGCTCGAACACGGTCTGGAACGCCTCGCGGTCGCTCTCTGAGAAGGCGACCATCGCGATCACCTGCACGCGCCCCTCGCCCCACGCCATCGACGGGTCGGCGATCGCGACGGCGATCGCCGTGCGGGTCGCGGTCATCCCGATCGCGTGCGGCACGGCCAGCGCGTCGGTGAACGCGGTCGATGACAGACGCTCCCGCTCGAGGGTGCGCGTGACGTAGTCGTCGTCGATCACGCCCTGCGCGACCAGCCGGGCGCCGAGGTCGCGGATGACGCTCTCCTCGTCGGCATCCGCATCGACCCGCCCCACGAAGGCGTCGGCCGAGAAGTAGCGCCCGAGCTCGTCGCGAAGCCGGGCCAGACGCCGTCCCCGCCGCACGCGCCCCGCCGCGGCCTGCACCCGCTCGATGTCCGACTCGGTGAGGAACGGCTGGATGCGCACGATGCCGTCGCCCGCGAAGGGCGGATCGATCGTGGTCAGGATGAGGTCGGTGTGGATCGCGCTCCAGTCGGGATCGGCCCGCGTGTCGACGCCGACGACGTCGACCGACTGGCCGAGGGAACGGTCGACGCTCGAGCGCAGCAGCTCGTGCAGCTCGTAGTACCCGGGGCACACGATCGTCGCCGTCAGCACCGTCCCGGCGTGCCGGCTGCGCTCCAGTTGCCCTCCGACGTGCATCGCGATGTAGGCGATCTCGTCGTCGAGAAGCGGGATGCCGAGGAGCCCCCGCAAGCCGTCGGCGATGAAGACCGCGACCTCGAAGATCATCGGATAGGTCGCCTTGAGCGATCGGGTGAGGGGGTTGCGCGACCAAGCCTGCTCCTGGGCGCGCAGTCGCAGGTTCTGCACGTGCAGCGCGAGACGCAGCACGAAGTCCTCGTGCTCGATGTCGACGAGGAACTCCACCGCCGCACGGTGCACCACGTCGCGGACGGCGCTCTCGACGTCGGGCTGCAGCCCGGCGCGGGTGACGGATGCCGCTTCACCCGGACCCGGCGCCACGACACGGCCGAGGACGAGCGCGGCGAGGTGGCGGCGGTCGCCCGCGCCGAGCCGCAGCCCGAGGTGGTGGCCGCACAGCGCGTCGAGCAGGTCGCCCACCTGCTCCTGTGCCGGTGTGGCCGCGTCGACCGCGGCGGTCTCGAGGGCACGGTCGTGGGCCACGCGGTCGGCGGTGATCGCGACGTGCATCATGACGTCGCCGATGCCGAACTCGTTGACGAAGAAGCCGAGGTCGCGCAGCCCCGCCACGAGGTCGGCCTTGAAGGGACCGAACACCGCTTCGCCGATGGACCCCGCGCCCAGGCTGCGCCGGAGCGCGTCGAGGTCGAACGCGCCGTCGTCGGTCTCGTCGTGGGCGAGCCGGCTGAGCAGGCGGCGCTGGGCCATCTCCGTGCCGCGCAGGCGCGCGCGCGAGCCGGTGCGTTCGAGGGTCAGCTCGGTGTCGCCCAGCAGGGCGCGGACGCGGGCGAGGTCGCCCTCCAGGGTCGCCGGACTCACGTGGAACCCGTCGGCCGTCTCGTACACGTCGATTCCCTCACGACCCGACAGCAGGCTCCGCACCAGCCGATGGACGCGCTCGCGCGGCGTCGCGGTGTCGACGGCGGCACGCAGCGCGAGCGGCGCCTCGGCGCCCGCACGGTAGCCGAGCGGGCCCGACTCCACGACCCCTCCGCCGGGGACGCGGGCGTTCAAGGCCGTGACGTAGCTGCGGATGCTGCGCGGTGTGACGCCCACGATGTCGGCCAGCTCTCCGGCGGTCAGCCAGTCGCCCTCCCGCGCGAGGAGCGCGATGACACGGTCCTGTCGCGCTCTGCTCACGTGTTCCAGTCAACCATGCCCACCGTCGGGTGTTTCCGCCCCCGCGGAAACAGGTGTGGTTGTCGCCTCCCAGGCCTTTCACAAGAATGGCGGAGAAGGAGGCGGATCGATGAGGATCCTCGTTGTGTGCGGCGCGGGAGCGTCGAGCACGTTCGTGGCGCAGCGTGTCCGACACGCGGCGCAGGCGGCCGGGCGCGAGCTCAGCGCCGTCGCCGGCACCGAGCAGTCGCTCCCGATCGACATCGCTGCCGCAGACGTCGTGCTCGTGGGCCCCCACCTGCAGGACAGCCTGGACCGCATCCGTCGCGAAGCGGAGACGCGTCGCGCGCGGGTCATCCTCCTTCCCCCCGACATCTACAGCGACCTCCACGGCACGCGCACCCTCGCGCTCGTCGACGAGGTGCTGGCGACCGGCCGAGAACAGACCGCCCCGACGGAGAGGAACCCCGCATGAGCACCGTGACCCGCACGATCCGCATCGGATCGTCCAATGGATTGCACGCCCGCCCGGCCAAGCTCTTCGCCCAGGCCGTCAAGGACTCGGGCCTGTCCGTGACCATCTCGAAGGGTTCGGGCGCGCCGGTCAACGCCGCCAGCATCCTCGGCGTCATCTCGCTGGGCGCCGAGAAGGGCGACTACGTCACCCTGGCCGCGGAGGGCGACAGCGCGAACGCCGTGCTCGACACCCTGGCCGAGCTGCTCACGACCGACCACGACGAGAACTGAACCGAAAGAGAGATCTGAAGATGAGCGAACTGCGTGGAGTGGGTATCGGACTGGGCGTCGCACAGGGCCCCGTGGCCCGCATGGCGGACCCGCTGCCGGCCCCCGCGGACGTCCCCAGCACCCTCACCCCCGACGAGGAGCTCGCCCGCGTGCGCGAGGCGGTCGCGGCGGTGGCCCGCGAGCTGGAGGACCGCGGTTCGAAGGCCGGCGGCCTCGCCCGCGACGTCCTGGAGGCGCAGGCGATGATGGCCGAGGACCCGACGCTCGACGCGGAGGTCTCCACGCGGGTGAACGCCGGCAAGACCGGCGAGTTCGCCGTCCACGAGGCGTTCGCGAGCTTCCGCGACAGCCTGGCCGCGATGGGCGGCTACCTCGGCGAGCGCGCCGCGGACCTCGACGACGTCGCACAGCGGGTCATCGCCCGCCTGCGCGGGCTGCCCGCACCGGGCGTCCCCGACCCCGGCCACCCGTTCGTGCTCGTCGCGAAGGACCTCGCTCCCGCCGACACCGCCCTGCTCGACCTCGACCAGGTGCTCGCCCTCGTCACGACGGACGGCGGCCCCACGTCGCACACCGCGATCCTGGCGCGCGAGAAGTCCATCGTCGCCGTCGTCGGCGCCGCCGCGGCGAAGGACCTGGTCGACGGACAGACCGTCATCGTGGATGCCGCGAAGGGCGTCATCACGACCGACCCCACCTCCGACGAGCTCGCCCAGGCCCAGCACCGCGCCGACACCCGCGCGGCCGCCGGCTCGGCGCCGCTCACCCCGGGCGCGCTGAAGGACGGCCACGCCGTGCCGCTGCTGGCCAACCTCGGCAAGCCGGGCGGGGCCGCTCAGGCCGTCGAGCTGGGCGCCGAGGGCGTCGGGCTGTTCCGCACCGAGTTCCTGTTCCTCTCCGCGACCCAGGCCCCCACCGTCGAGGAGCAGACCGCGTCGTACACCGAGCTGCTGCAGGCGTTCCCCGGCAAGAAGGTCGTGGTCCGGGCGCTCGACGCGGGCGCCGACAAGCCGCTCGCGTTCCTCAACGACGCCCACGAGGACAACCCGGCGCTGGGGCTCCGGGGCCTGCGCGCCCTCCGCGCGAGCGAGGACATCCTGCGCGAGCAGCTGACGGCCCTCGCCAACGCGGATGCCGCGAGCGACGCGGACCTGTGGGTCATGGCGCCGATGGTCTCGACGGTCGAGGAGACGGAGTACTTCGTCACCCTCGCGAAGGAGTACGGCATCAAGACCGCGGGTGTCATGGTCGAGGTGCCGTCGTCGGCGATCCAGGCCGCGCGGATCCTGCAGCTCGCGGACTTCGCCTCGATCGGCACGAACGACCTCACCCAGTACACGCTGGCCGCCGACCGCCTGCTCGGCTCGGTCGCGTCGTATCAGGACCCCTGGCACCCCGCCGTCCTCCAGCTGATCAAGATGACCGCCGACGGCGGCAAGGCGAACGGCAAGCCGGTGGGCATCTGCGGCGAGGCCGCCGCCGACCCGCTGCTGGCCGTCGTGCTCGTCGGCCTCGGTGCGACCACGCTCTCCATGGCGCCCACGGCGCTCGCGGACGTGCGCGCGTCGCTCCTGCAGTACACCCGCGAGGATGCCGAGCGCATCGCCGCGGCCGCCCTCGCCGCCGATGACGCGGCATCCGCACGATCGGCGGCACAGGCCGCCGCTGAGAACTCCGCCGGCTGACGGCGGAGCACACCCGAAGGGAACACACGACAATGACAACGGCGTCTACGACCTCGACGGGGGTGAACCGCGCGCGCGTCGGCGTGCAGCGGTTCGGCACCTTCCTGTCGGGCATGATCATGCCCAACATCGCGGCATTCATCGCGTGGGGCTTCATCACGATGCTCTTCATCTCCGCGGGCTGGTTGGGCGGCTGGTTCCCCGTCGCCAACCTGCTCGGCGGTTTCGGCGACGCGGCGACCATCAACTGGCAGGGCGCGATGACCGCCCTCGCCCAGGACAAGGACGGCGCGACGTTCACGACGTTCGTCGGCCTGGTCGGCCCGATGGTCACCTATCTGCTGCCCCTGCTGATCGCCAACACCGGCGGTCGGATGGTCTACGGCGAGCGCGGCGGCGTCGTGGCCACGATCGCGACGATGGGTGTCATCGTCGGCACGAACATCCCCATGTTCCTCGGCGCGATGATCATGGGGCCGCTGGCCGCCTGGATCACCAAGCAGATGGACAAGCTCTGGGACGGCAAGATCCGCCCCGGGTTCGAGATGCTGGTGAACAACTTCTCCGCCGGCATCCTGGGCATGCTCCTCGCGATCTTCGGGTTCTTCGCGTTCGGCCCGGTGATGCTGGGCGTGAGCACGTTCCTCGGCGGCATCGTCGGGTGGCTCGTCGACCTCCACCTGCTGCCCGTGCTGTCGGTGATCGTCGAGCCGGCGAAGGTGCTGTTCCTCAACAACGCCATCAACCACGGCGTCTTCACCCCGCTCGGCATCCAGCAGGCGACCGAGGCGGGCAAGTCGATCCTGTTCCTCATCGAGGCCAACCCCGGCCCCGGTGTGGGTCTGCTGCTCGCCTTCACGTTCTTCGGCGTCGGCGCGGCGAAGGCCTCGGCCCCGGGTGCGATCATCATCCAGTTCTTCGGCGGCATCCACGAGATCTACTTCCCGTACGCGCTGAGCAAGCCGATGACGATCCTCGCCCTCATCGCGGGCGGCGCGACCGGTGTCACCACCAACATGATCTTCAACGGCGGCCTCGCCTTCCCGGCGGCTCCGGGCAGCATCATCGCGGTGACCGCGGCGGCGCTGACCCCCGAGGCCGGCGGCGTCGGCAACCTCCTCGTGGTCTACCTGTCGGTGGTCCTCGCGGCGGCGGTGACCTTCCTCGTGACCGGCGTCATCCTGCGGGCCTCGCGCAAGCGCGACCTCGCGGCCGAAGCAGCCTCCAGCGCCTCCTTCGAGGCGGCCATCGCGCAGACCGAGGCGAACAAGGGCAAGAGCTCGGCGACGCTCGCGAACCTGCGTGCGGGTGCCGCGTCGAACGCGGGGCTCGAGGGCGACACGTCGACGCTCGCCGCCGACCGCGCCGCCGACGCCGTCGCGACGGAGACGCTGGCCCCCGCCGGTCGGGTGACGAACATCGTGTTCGCCTGCGACGCCGGCATGGGCTCCTCGGCGATGGGCGCGAGCGTGCTGCGCAACAAGATCAAGAAGGCCGGCGTCGACGACGTCTCGGTCACCAACAAGGCGATCGCGAACCTCGACGGCAGCGAGGACCTCGTCATCACCCAGCAGCAGCTGACCGACCGCGCCCGCGGGCGCACACCGAACGCGACGCACGTCTCGGTGGACAACTTCATGAACTCGCCGAAGTACGACGAGGTCGTGGACCTGGTCGTGCGGCAGCACGAGAACGGGGCCTGAACGCGTCAGGCCCCCCGCGACCGCCGCGGGGACGGCAGGCGTGATGCCCCGTCCCCGCGGCTCTCGCCCGATACATGATCGCCCCGGCATACGATGACCGGGACGACGACACGAACAGAGACGAGGACGACATGTCACGCGACGTACTGAACGCCGGCCAGGTCCGGATCCACCCCGGATCGGTCACCAAGGAGGAAGCCATGCGCGAGGCGGCCGACATCCTCGAAGCCGCCGGGGCGGTCACCGACGCCTACTTCGATGCGATGCGCCAGCGCGAGCAGACCGTGTCCACCTACATGGGCAACGAGCTGGCCATCCCCCACGGCACGAACGAGACGAAGGATGCGATCCTCGCCTCCGCGCTGTCGTTCGTCCGCTACGACGGCGGCGTGGACTGGGACGGCGAGAAGGTCAGCTTCGTGGTCGGCATCGCCGGCAAGGGCGACGAGCACCTCGACATCCTGTCGCAGATCGCCCTCATCTTCTCGGAGGACGAGGAGGTCGCCCGGCTGAAGGCCGCCAGCAGCCCCGAGGAGCTCTTCGGGCTCCTGGCATCGGTGAACGACTGATGAAGGCCGTCCACTTCGGCGCCGGCAACATCGGCCGCGGCTTCGTGGGCCTCCTCCTGCACGAGGGCGGCTACGAGCTCGTGTTCTCGGATGTCGCGGCATCCCTCGTCGACGCCATCAACGCGGCCGACGAGTACACCGTCCACGAGGTGGGCGACGGCGGCCGCGACACCGTGGTGACCGGCTTCCGCGCGATCGACAGCGCGAACGACGCCCAGGCGCTCATCGACGAGATCGCGACGGCCGACGTCGTGACGACCGCGGTCGGCCCGACGATCCTCCGCTTCGTCGCCCCGCACATCCTCGCGGGACTCGCCCTGCGCGACCCCGCGTTGCCGCCGCTTCAGGTCATGGCGTGCGAGAACGCGATCGGCGCCACCGACACGCTCCGCGACGAGATCCGGGCGCAGGCCGCCGACGCCTGGGATGCGATCTCGGGACGCGCGGTCTTCGCCAACACCGCAGTGGACCGCATCGTGCCGGCCCAGCCGGAGGGGGCGGGGATCGACGTGACCGTCGAGCCCTTCTTCGAGTGGGCGATCGAGCGCCCGCCGTTCGGCGACGACCCGCCGCACATCCCCGGGGCGCATTTCGTGGACGACCTCGCGCCGTACATCGAGCGCAAGCTGTTCACCGTGAACACCGGCCACGCCGCCACCGCGTACTTCGGCGCCCAGGCCGGCGTCGACAAGATCTCCGATGCACTGGCCGAGCCGGTCATCGCCGCGAAGGTCGCCGCCGCCCTCGAGGAGACCTCGGCACTGCTGGTGGCCGTCCACGGTTGGGATGCCGCGGACCTCGCCGACTACCGGGCGACGATCCTCCGTCGGTTCGCGAACCCGGCCCTGCCCGACACGGTCGGCCGCGTCGGACGCCAGCCGCTGCGCAAGCTGTCACGCCACGAGCGTTTCGTCGGTCCGGCCGCCGCGGCGGCGGAACGCGGGCTGTCGACGTCGGCGCTCGTCGCGGCGATGGCCGCCGCCCTCGAGTTCGACGTCGCCGACGACGAGCAGTCCGTCGAGCTGCAGCGACGGCTCCGCGAGGAGGACCCCGCGACGTTCACCGCCGGGGTGACGGGCCTCGAGCCCACGCATCCCCTCTTCGCATCGGTCGAGGACGTGGTGCGGGCGCGGCAGGCGCAGCTCTGACCTGACCCGCCGATCGCGCCGGCAGGTCCCGCCTAGACTGGACGCATGACTGCCCGGACCCGCCGCCGCCGCGTGTGGCGGTGGGTCTTCGGCATCCTGGGCGGCCTCGTGGTCGCCGCCGTCGCAGGCGTGCTGGTGTGGAGCCAGGTGGGCGTCATGGCCGCCGAGGCCGAACCGCTCGCCGCCGTGCGCGCGGATGAGCGCATCGTCATCAGCGACGACGCCGCCGGGATCGTGCTGGCCCCGGCATCCGGCGCGAGCGGCGAGGGCCTCGTGTTCATCCCCGGCGCCAAGGTCGATCCGTGGGCGTACGCCGCGATCCTGTCCGGGCTGGTCACCGACGACGATCTGACCGTCGTGATCACGAAGCCGTGGCTGAACCTGGCGTTCTTCGATCCGCGTTCCCTGTCGACGTTCACCGATCTGGCCCCGGGCGTGGGCAGCTGGCTGGTCGGAGGGCATTCGCTCGGCGGCGTGCGCGCCTGCCAGCTCGCCCCCGATGCCGCCGGCCTCGTGCTGTTCGGCTCGTACTGCGCGAACGACCTGTCGCAGTCGGGACTGCCCGTCGTGAGCATCAGCGGCTCCGAGGACGGCCTGTCGACGCCGCAGAAGATCGCCGACGCCCGCCCGAACCTCCCCGCCGACGCCGATCACCCGGCGCGGCGCGCCGTCGACGGCTACCTGACCCGTCTCGCCGAGAACCTGCAGAGCGATCC
>NZ_JBXAFF010000055.1:0-16041 GCF_058792815.1 Microbacterium sp. MPR-TSA4 | reverse complement strand
CCCCTGAGCCGCAGCGCACCCCGGCCCCCGCGTAAACTGACAGGCATGTCCGACCTGCCGCCCGTACGCCCCGCCGCCCCCGAAGCTCCGCGCGCGGACAGCGGTGCCGGCGCTCTTCCGGCGGGCATGCGACCGTCGCTCGACGCGCTCGACGTGCTCGCGTTCCTGACCGAGCTGTTCGCGTTCATCACGCTCGCGGTCTGGGGATTCACGGCGTGGCCGTTCCCGTGGAACATCGTCGCCGGAATCGGCACGCCGCTGATCGCGATCCTCCTGTGGGCCCTGTTCGTCTCGCCGCGCGCCGTATTCGCGGTGCACCCGTTCGTGCGCGCGCTGGTCGAGCTGCTCGTGTACGCGTCCGCGACCATCGTGTGGTGGACCAGCGGCAACGCCTGGATCGGCGTCGCCTACGCGGTCGTCGCCGTCACGGTCGGGCTCGTCGTCGGTCGGCGACGCCTCGCCGCCTAGACGGGAGACCGCGATGACGACCGTCCTGGACCTCCTGCGCGCCGAGCTGGCCGACCGCATCGACACGAACCCGGCCGCCCTCGACGCGGCGCGGGCCGACAAGTCCGGTCACGCCGCCGTCGGCGCACCGGTGGCCATCGTGCACGCGGCATCCGTGGCCGACGTCCAGGCGACCATGCGCATCGCGACGGCGACGCGTACCCCGGTCGTCGTGCGGGGCGCCGGCACGGGCCTCGCGGGCGGCGCGAACGCGGGTGCCGGCGAGATCGTCCTGTCGATGCGCGCGATGGACCGCATCCTCGAGGTGCGCGCCGATGACCTCCTGGCGGTCGTCGAGCCCGGCATCCTCAACGCCGATCTCAACGACGCCCTCGCCGCGCACGGGCTGTGGTGGGCTCCCGACCCGGCGAGCCGCGCCATCTCGACCGTCGGCGGCAACATCGCCACCGGCGCCGGGGGCCTGCTGTGCGCGAAGTACGGTGTCGTGCGCGACGCCGTCCTCGGCGTCGACGTCGTCCTCGCCGACGGGCGCCTGCTGCACCTCGGACACCGCAGCGTCAAGGGCGTGACCGGGCTCGACCTGACGGCCCTCGTGATCGGCTCGGAGGGCACCCTCGGCGTCGTCGTGGGGGCGACCCTGAAGCTGCGCCGCCTCGTTCCCGGGCGCACGCGCACCCTCACAGCGCTGTTCCCCGACGTCCGCGCGGCAGCCGCGGCCGCCTCCGCGGTGACCGCGGCGGGCGCGCAGCCCTCGATCATGGAGCTGATGGATGCCGCGTGCCTCGCCGCCGTCCACCGTCTCCTGTCGCTGCCCGCGCCGCCCGCCGGCGCCGCGCAGCTGACGGTGCAGACCGACGGCCCGTCGGCATCCGACGAGGCCGAGGCGATCGCCGCCACCCTCGTCGCCGCCGGCGGCGAGGTCCGAACGGCCCGCGACGATGCGGACGCCGAGCTGCTGTGGACGATCCGTCGCTCGATGCATCCGGCGATGGAGGCGATGGGCACGACCCTCATCGAGGACGTCTCGGTGCCCCGCAGCGCCCTGCCGGCGATGTTCGACGAGATCGCGCGCATCGAGCGCGAGTACGAACTCGTGATCCCGACGGTCTGCCACGCGGGCGACGGCAACCTGCACCCCAACTTCGTCTTCGACGGCGACGAGGTGCCGGAGGTCGTCTGGCGCGCGGCCGACGATCTGTTCCGCTCGGCGCTGCGCCTCGGCGGCACGCTCACCGGCGAGCACGGTGTCGGCGTCCTCAAACGCCGCTGGCTGGTCGACGAGCTCGGCGACGACCAGTGGGAGCTGCAGCGCCAGATCACCCGCGTGTTCGACCCCCTCGGCATCCTGAACCCGGGCAAGGTCTTCACGCCCTGAGCCGCCCCCCGTTCATCCGTCCCTCGTTGTCGCCATCCGCGCGTGGACGCGACCGCAGGGGACGGATGAACGCCCTGGGCGGCGTCAGAGGCCCTGCCAGGCCGGCTTGTTCGCGAAGGCGTAGCGGTAGTAGTCGGCGTGCTCCAGGCGGGATGCCGCGGCCTCGTCGACCACGACGGTCACGTGCGGGTGCAGCTGGATGGCCGAGCCCGGCAGCGACGACGTCACGGGACCCTCCACGGCACCCGCGACGGCGGCGGCCTTGCCCTCGCCGAACGCGAGCAGGAAGAGGTGCCGAGCGGAGAGGATCGTGCCGAGCCCCTGCGTGATGCAGTGCATCGGCACGTCGTCGACCGAGTCGAAGAAGCGCGCGTTGTCGCGCCGCGTCTGCTCGATGAGGGTCTTCACGCGCGTACGCGAGGCGAACGAGGACCCGGGCTCGTTGAAGCCGATGTGGCCCGACGTGCCGATCCCGAGGATCTGCAGGTCGATGCCGCCCGCATCGGCGATCGCCCGCTCGTAGTCGTCGCCCGCGTGCGCGATGGTCGCGAGGTCGCCGTTGGGGGTGTGGATGCGGTCGGGATCGAGCCCGAGCGGCTCCACGACCTCCTTCGTGATCACGGAGCGGTAGCTCTCGGGATGCCGCGGGTCGATGCCCACGTACTCGTCGAGCGCGAACCCGCGCACCCGCGAGACGTCGACGCCCTCCAGCCGGGGACGCAGGGCCTCGTACACGGGCAGCGGGGTCGAGCCGGTCGCGAGGCCCAGCACGGCGTCGGGCCGCGCCGCGATCAGGCGCACGATCTCGTCGGCGACGAGGGCGCCCGCGTCGGCGGCGGACGGGACGATGACGACTTCAGCCATGGAAGACAGCCTCCTGCTCAGAGTCGGCGCCGACGATCGCGGCGCCCAGGGCCGCCGCCGGAGAACCGGGCGGCAGCAGGTCGACGCGCTCGCTCAGTCGCAGCGAGCGCAGGAACGGGGATGCGGCGGCGCTCTCCTCGAGCTCGGTCAGCACAGGCCTCAGCATACGGTCGCCGAGCGCGGTGACGCCTCCCCCCAGCACGACGGCGTCCACGTCGCCGGCGAGCACGATCACGCGGATCGCCGAAGCGACGCCGTAGGCGAGACCGCGGCGGAGCGCGATCGCCTCGGCATCCCCCGCGTCGGCGGCGTCGAAGATGTCGCGCACCGGCAGGGCGCCGGGACGCGCCCAGCGTTCGGCGACGGCCGCGCCGCCGCTGAACGCCTCGATGCAGCCGCGCTGACCGCAGCGGCAGAGCGGGCCGGCCGGGTCGACGGAGATGTGGCCGACCTCCCCCGCCGATCCGTGCACGCCACGCCAGAGGCGCCCGCCGCGCACGAAGCCGGCGGCGATCCCCGTCCCGAGGTTGAGATACGCCATCGCGCTCGATCCGGCGGCGCCGTGCAACGCGTACGCACCGACGGCCGCCGCCTTCACGTCGTTCTCCGCGCGCACGGGGATGCCGAGGCGCGGCCCGATCGCGAGTGCGAGGTCGAGCTCGTCGATGCCGAGGTTGACGGCGTGCGTGACCGTGGACCCGCCGGGGGCCACCTGCCCGGGCATGCCGACGCCGATCGAGCTGAACACCGACGCGGGACGGCCCACGGCATCCGCCAGCTCGTCGACCATCGTGAGGATCGTCGCGACGACGGCATCCGCTCCCCACCCGGTCGGACGTCGCAGGCGCGCGAGGATGTGCTCGCCGCGGTCCCCGCCGCCGGACGCGACGACCACGGCGTCGGTCTTGGTGCCCCCGACGTCGAATCCGAGTCGCATCAGCCCTTCACCGCTCCCGACACCAGGCCGCTCGTCATCTTGCCCTGCACGATGAGGAAGAAGACGATGACCGGGATCGCCATGAGGGTCGATCCGGCCATGACGACCGCCCAGTCGGTGGCCTTCGTCGCCTGCACGAAGCTGCGCAGCCAGATCGGCAACGTCTGCGACTCGGGGCGGGTCATGATGACGAGGGCGAAGATGAACTCGTTCCACGCCTGGATGAAGGCGAAGATGCCGGTCGAGACGAGCCCCGGTGCCAGGAGCGGAAAGGTCACCCGCCAGAAGGCCTGCGTGCGGCTGCAGCCGTCGATCATCGCCGCCTCCTCGAGGTCGGCGGGGATGCCGTTGACGAAGCCGCGCAGCGTCCAGATCGTGAACGGCAGCACCATCGCGATGTACACGGCCGACAGGCCGATCACCGTGTTGAGCAGGTGCCAGCCGTCGAGCACGCGGAAGGTCGAGATGATCATCGCCTCGGCCGGGATCATCTGGATCACGAGGATCGCCACGATGAAGCTCTTGCGCGAGCGGAACCGGTAGCGCGACACGGCGATCGAGGCGAGGAATGCGAACACCAGCGCGGCGACGACGGTGAGCAGCGTCACCGCCAGCGACACCCACAGCGCCGGTACGAACCCGCCCTCCCACGCCGCCTGGAAGCTGCGCAGCGTGAACTGGTCGGGCCAGAAGTGCGGGGTCTCGCTCTTGACCGCCGACCCCGGGAGGAAGGCCGTGTTGACCATCCAGTACACCGGGAAGACCGAGCAGACGAAGACGACGACGGCGGCGAGGTTCAGGAAGACGCGCCCGGTGGCGCGCCTCGTGCGGGCGCTCATCAGTCGTCCTCCGAGGTCAGCATGGTGCGGATGTAGTAGGCGGAGATGGCGAGCAGCACGATGACGAGGATCACCGAGATCGCCCCTCCCGAGCCCAGGTCGCCGGTCGCCATCGAGACGCTGTAGATGTAGACGCCGATGGTGTTGGTGTCGGCACGGATGCCGCCGACGGTCTGCAGCGCGTAGATCTGTGCGAACACGCGGAGATCCCAGATGACCTGGAGGATCAACAGGACCACCAGGATCGAGCGGATGTACGGGACGACGATGTACCGGAAGCGCTGCCAGGCGCTCGAACCGTCGAGGGATGCCGCCTCCAGCACCTCGTCGGGCACCTGCGAGAGCCCCGCGTACGTCGAGAAGGCGACGAACGGGATCGCGCCCCACGTGATGATGATGGCCGCGACGCCGAAGAAGCTGAGCGGATCGGACAGCCAGCTGTGACCGATCCAGTTCTGCCCGGTGATCCGGGTGAGCACGTAGTTGACGAGGCCGTAGGACGTGTCGAAGATCCAGCCCCACACGATCGTGCCCGTGAGCGCGGGCATCGCCCACGCCAGCAGCAGCCCGACCGACACGACCGTGCGCATCACCCGTCCGAGCGACTTCATCATGAGCGCGATCGCGACGCCCAGGACCATCGTGGCCGCGGCGCAGACGATCATCAGGCCGAAGCTGCGGCCCAGCACGACCCAGAACTGCGCGTCGGTGAGCACCCGCACGTAGTTGTCGAACCAGACGAACTCGGCGGGCTTGCCGAAGATCTGCTCGCGCCCGTACTTCTGGAACGACATGACGATCAGCTGTAGCAGGGGCCAGCCGATGAAGACGGCGAGCATCACGAGTGCGGGCAGCAGCAGCGCGAGCGGTGTGCGGTCCCGGCGACGGCGCCGGCGCGGCGCGGGCGCGGACGGGCGGTCGGTCTCGGGAGAGCGACGGGAGATCAGCGTGGTGGCCATCGCCGGGTCTCCTTTCGTGGTGGTGATGAGGGGCGTTTCGACGCGCTGCGCTCGCTCAACGACCGGGGAGGCGATGCCCCCACCGGTCGTTGAGCGCGGAGCGCAGCGACGAGTCGAAACGCCGGCGAGTCGAAGCGGACTCAGCCGTTGAGGATGGCGTCGATCTGCTCGTCCAGCGCGGTGGCGAGCGTCTTGACGTCGCCGCCGGCGGCGACCTGGACGAAGAAGTCCTGCAGCAGGCCCTTCGCCTCGACATCCGCCCACTTCGGGGAGGCGGGGGTCAGCTTGGCGTTCGCCGCGGCATCCGCGATGATCTTCGCGAGCTCCGGGGTGGCCGCCGCGACCTCGCCGCCCAGCGACTTCTTGGCGGGCACGAGACCGGCCTTGGCCAGGATCGACTGGTACTCGTCGCTGAGCATGATCTCCAGCGCGCTCTTGGCGAGCTCCGGGTTGGCCGACTTCGCCGCGATCCCGATGTTCGAGCCGCCGGCGAAGACCTTCGCCGCGCCGCCGTCCTTGCCGGGGAGCGCGTAGTAGCCGACGGTCTTGCTCAGCGCCGTCTCGGCCTTGTCCTCATCGGCGACGATCGACCAGTACGCCCAGCTCGGCGCCGACAGCGTGGCGGCCTTCTCGGTGCGGAAGGGCACCCACGCCTCGGTCTCGTCGCCGTCCTTCGGGGCGAGGGAGGCCTTCGTCATGAGCTGCTGCACCTGCTCGATGCCCTTGACCGACGCGTCACTGGACATCTGCGCCTCCCACTTGCCGTCCTTCTGCACGGCGACCTCGCCGCCGTTCTCCCAGATGAACGGGAGGGCGTTGTACCAGTCCTTGCCGGGGAAGTAGACGCCGGAGACGCCGGGGAGCGCCTGCGCGAGCTTCTCGCCGCCCGCGACGTACTCGTCGAGGGTCGTCGGCACCTGCACACCCGCCGTGGCGTACTGGGTGGTGTTGTAGAAGACGATGCGGGCGCCCGAGTAGTACGGCGCCGCGTAGAGCTTGCCGTCCCACGAGCCGGCCTCGACGAATCCGGGCAGGAGGTCGTCCCCGCCGATCTGATCCTTGATGTCGGAGATGTCCAGGAGTGCACCGCTGGAGGTGAAGGCGGCCGCCTGCGTGTTGCCCATCTCGACGATGTCGGGGGTGTCGTTGGACGACAGGCTCGTGGTCAGCTTGTCGACGAGCCCGGTCCACTGCTGCTCCTCGATGACGAGCGTCGAGCCGGGGTTGTCGGCTTCGAACGTCTTCTTGAGGTAGTCGCGGGCGTCCTGAGGCGTGTCGGTGCCGACGAGCCAGACCCGCAGCTGCGCCGCTGCAGGCGTGCCCGAGGCGTCGGTGCCGCCCGAGCTTCCGCCCGCGCAGCCGGCGAGAACGACAGCCGAAGCGCCGAGGAGCGCGAGGGCTCCGAGCTTCTTGTTCATGGTGTCTTCCTTTGTCTCTCTTGGTGGTATCGGGGCACGGTGACCCATCCGTGGATGAGGGGTCAGGACACCCCGAGTTGTCCTGACAGGACCATGACGGCCGCACCGCGGAGGACGATGTCCTCCCCCTGCGCCGTCATCCGCACCTGCACGCCGTCGTGGAACTCGGCGAGCGTCCGGGTGCGCAGTGTCTCGACGGTCGCGGTCGCGAGGGGTCCGTCGAGAAGTTCTGGGATGCCGGAGAGCACGATCTCCGACAGGTCGAGCACGCCCACGATGGGGGCGAGTGCGATGCCGAGACGCGCACCGGCGTCGCGGAGCACGGCGTCGCGGTCCGCGTCGGGCTCCGCGAGCCGCGCCTCGAGGGCGGGTACCGACAGCCACGACTCGAGGCAGCCGATCTTGCCGCAGACGCAGCGCGGCCCGCCGTCGGTGCCGACCGTGACGTGGCCGATCTCGCCCGCGGCGAAGCGAGAGCCGCGCATGGGCTGTCCGCCGGCGAGCAGCCCCGAGCCGACGCCGCGGCCGACGCGAACGAGGAGCACGTCGTCGGCGGCGCCGCCGAAGGTGTACTCGGCGAGGACGGCCGCGTTGGCGTCGTTGGCCACGAGCACGGGAAGTCCGAGCTCGGCTCGCAGCACCCCTTCGAGGTCGACGTCGTGCCAGCCGAGGTTCGGCGCCGTGAGCACGACGCCGCGGTCGTCGACGATGCCGGGACTGCCGACGCCGATGCCGAGGACGGGAGCGTGCGCATCCGCGACCAGGCGTCGGGCGAGATCGATGACGACGGCGAGGATGTCGGCGGGATCGGCGGGCACGTCGACGTCGAGGCGCGCGACGATCTCGCCGTCGAGGGTGAGCACGGCGCCGAGGAAGCGGTCGGTGCCGGAGAGGTCGAGCCCGACGATGCGGTGCCCCTCGCGGTCGAGGTCGACGAGGATCGCGGGCTTGCCCGGACCGGTCACCTCGCGCAGGCCGCGTTCGGCGACGTAGCCGTCGTCGATCAGCTCGGCGACGAGATCCGAGATCGTCACCCGGGTCAGGCCGGTCTCCCGGGAAAGGTCCGCCCGACTCATGGCACCCTGGTGGAAGAGGGTCTGCAGCACGAGGGAGCGGTTGTGCGCGCGAGCGTGCTCCGGCAGGACCTTCGCCGCGTGACGCAGCGCGCGGCCTGCGCTGAACGACCGGCCCGCGAGGGCGGCCGTCTCGGGGGCGGTGCGCTGCGCATCGGATCCGGACATGTTTGTTAGTAGACCTTACGAATCTCCGTTCCGCAAGCGCGGAACGCAATTCGGCAGGACCGTTTACAAAACCGTTACATTGCCCGTCGCGGGCGATCACAGGAGGAGAGACATGACCGCCATGCCGCCGCGCCACCGCGCCCCGCTCGCCGCCGTGATCCTCGCCGGCGCTCTGGCCCTCGCCGGCTGCGCGGCATCCTCCCCCGCCCCCACGCCGTCCGACGGCGACACGCAGACCGTCGCGGAGGCGTGCGACACCGTGCGCGCCGGCGTCGAGGATGCCGCGGCCCAGCTGCAGGCGCTCGACCCCGGCGACCCGCGCGCCGCGGTCGACGCGCTCGGCGGGGTCGCGGAACGGCTCGGCGCCGCCGCCGGAACCGTCGGCAACCACGAGGTGGCCGCGCTGCTGCCGCCGCTGCAGACCGGGTTCGCCTCGGCATCCGACACCCTCGAGGCGATCGCGGGCGGCGATCTGTCCCGTCTCACGGCCCTGCAGACCACCACCGACGACATCCGGTCTGCGCTGGCCGCGTTCACCCGGATCTGCTCCGGGGGCTGAGCACACGAGCCTCGACGAACGTCTCTGCCGAGCCGGCCGCACCATCCCGTACCATAGGAGGGCGCGGCCGCGCAGAACACGGGGGTGTTGCAAGTGACCGATCCTGGCACGGGGCGAGAGGCGGACCACACGCCCGAGCCCTCGTCGGCGACGCCGACGACCGCCGCGACGGCCGTTCTCGACGGTCCCGTGGACCCGTTCGACGGCGCGGCGCCTCCGTCCGAAGCCCCTCCCGTGCAGTGGGCCCCGGCCGAGCCGGCGCCGAAGAAGAAGCGCCTCTGGCTGTGGATCGGCGTTCCCGTCGGCGCGCTCGCCGTCGGCGTCGTGGCCGCCTCGCTCGTGCTCATCGCCCCCGGCACGGCCGTCGCCGGCGTTCCCGTGGGCTTCCTCACGGCCGGCGCCGCGACCGATGCGATCAGTCAGCGGCTCGGCGCCACCACGCTCGTTCTGGGAGAGGGCGGGCCCACCGTGACGGGCGCTCAGCTCGGTGCGACGGTCGACGCCCGCGCGCTCGCCGACGCCGCCTTCGACGAACGCCCCCTGTGGAATGTGACGCAGTGGTTCGGCGACGCCGTCGATGCCCCCCTGACCCTGGATGCCGAGAAGGCCACCGCGGCGCTGCGCGCGGCCCTCCCCGGAAGCTTCGTCGACCCCGTCCCCGCGGGGGTCGCGTTCGCCGGCAGCGCCTACACCGTCACGCCCGCCGTCGACGGCACGGGTCTCGACCTCGACGCCATCAGCGCGGCGCTCCACGACGCGTTCGTCTCGGGGCAGAGTTCCGTGGTCGTCCCGACGACGACGGTCCCGGTCGCCGCACCCGCCTCGACCGAGAAGGCGCAGGCCGCCGCCGACCAGCTCAACGGCATGCTGCAGACCATCGGCTTCTACGTCGGCGACGAGCGCACCGTGCCGGTCGACGCCGCGACCGCCGCGTCGTGGCTCACCGTGACCCCCGACGCCGCGGGGAGCTTCGCGATCACCGCGGACGCCGACAAGATCCAGGCCGCCGTGTCGGGCCTCGCCGCCCTCGTCGACCGCGCGCCGGCGAACGGCACGGTGATCACCAACTCCGACGGCACCGTGCTCGACACCAGCGTGCCCGGCGCCGACGGCCGCACGCTCGGCGACACCAGCGGCGTCGCACAGGAGTTCGCGACGCAGCTCGCTTCGGGCAAGGCGGCGTTCGCCCTCCCGGTGACGGTGACCCCGGCATCCACGACGACGCTGCAGCGCCTGCTCGAGGTGAACCTCAGCGAGCAGATGCTCTACCTGAAGGAGAACGGCGCGGTCGTCGACTCGTGGCCGATCTCCAGCGGACTGCCGGCGTCTCCCACCTACACGGGGCACTTCCGCATCAACAGCCACATCCGCTCGCAGACGATGACGAGCACCGACCCGAACAACCCGTACTGGAACTACGACGTGCCCAACGTCGAGTGGGTCATGTACTTCAACGGCGACGAGGCCTTCCACGGCGTGTACTGGCACAACAACTTCGGCACGCCGCAGAGCCACGGCTGCGTCGGCATGCCCAACTATCGCGCGAAGCAGATCTACGACTGGTCCCCGACCGGCGTGGACGTGTGGATCCACGACTGAGCCCGCGCCCGCCGCGTTTCGACTCCTCGCTGCGCTCGTCGCTCAACGACCGGGGTGGGCCGCGCTCTCACCGGTCGTTGAGCGAGGCGCGGGCATCGCACTCCCACCGGTCGTTGAGCGAGGCGCGAAGCGCCGAGCTGACCGGGCGCCGCAGTCTCACCGGTCGTCGAGCGAGGCGCGGCTACCGCGCTCTCACCGGTCGTTGAGCGAGGCGCGAAGCGCCGAGTCGAAACGCCCCACGCCGGCAACGCCGAAGGCGCGGGCCGCAGCCCGCGCCTTCGGTGAGGATCACAGCGCGTCGATGACCGCGTTCAGCGTCGCCGACGGACGCATGACGGCGGTGACCTTCGCCACGTCGGGGTGGTAGTAGCCGCCGATGTCGACGGGGTGCCCCTGCACACCGTTGAGCTCGGCCACGATCTCCTGCTCCGCCGCCGCGAGCTTCTCGGCCACGGGCGCGAACGCGGCCGCGAGCTCGGCATCCGCGCTCTGGCGCGCCAGCTCCTGGGCCCAGTACAGACCGAGGTAGAAGTGGCTGCCGCGGTTGTCGATCGTGCCGAGCGAGCGCCCCGGCGAGCGGTCCTCCTCGAGGAACGTGCCGGTCGCGGCATCCAGCGTGTCCGCGAGCACCTTGGCCTTCGCGTTGCCGGTGAACTCGGCGAGGTGCTCGAAGGATGCCGCGAGCGCGAAGAACTCGCCGAGCGAGTCCCACCGCAGGTAGTCCTCTTCGAGGAGCTGCTGCACGTGCTTGGGGGCCGAGCCGCCCGCGCCGGTCTCGAAGAGTCCGCCGCCGGCGAGCAGCGGGACGATCGAGAGCATCTTGGCCGACGTGCCGACCTCGAGGATCGGGAAGAGGTCGGTCAGGTAGTCGCGCAGCACGTTGCCCGTCACCGAGATCGTGTCCTCGCCCTTGCGCAGGCGCGCGAGCGTGTACCGCGTCGCCTCCTCGGGCGGGAGGATGACGATCGTGATGTCACCGGTGTCGAGCGTCGCGAGCGCCTGGTGCACCTTGCCGATGAGCTGGGCGTCGTGGGCGCGGTTGACGTCGAGCCAGAAGACGGCGGGCACGCCGGTGGCGCGGGCGCGGGAGACGGCCAGGCGCACCCAGTCCATGATCGCGATGTGCTTCGCCTGGGTCGCGCGCCAGATGTCGCCCTTCTCGACGTGGTGCTCGATGAGCACGGTGCCGGCGGAGTCGAGCACCTCGACGACGCCGTCCGCCGGGATCTCGAAGGTCTTGTCGTGGCTGCCGTACTCCTCGGCGGCCTGGGCCATGAGGCCGACGTTCGGCACGGTGCCGATGGTCGCGGGGTCGAGCGGGCCGTTCGCGATCACGTCGTCGATGACGGCCTGGTAGACGCCGGCGTACGAGGAGTCGGGGATGACGGCGATGGTGTCGTCCTCGGCGCCGTCGACCCCCCACAGCTTTCCGCCGTTGCGCACGAGGGCGGGCATCGAGGCGTCGACGATGACGTCGGACGGCACGTGCAGGTTGGTGATGCCCTTGTCGCTGTTGACGTAGCTGAGACGGGGGCCCGACGCGAGGTCCTGCGCGATGCGGGCGGAGATCGCGTCGCCGTCGGCGAGGTCGCCCAGCCCGGCGAGGATCGACCCGAGGCCGTTGTTGCCGTCGAGACCGGCGGCCGAGAGCTGCGCGCCGTAGGTGTCGAAGACGTCGGCGAAGAACGCGCGAACGACGTGGCCGAAGATGATGGGGTCGCTGACCTTCATCATCGTGGCCTTCAGGTGCACGGAGTACAGCACGTTCTCCGCCTTGGCCTGCGCGATGGTGTCGGCGAGGAAGGCGTCGAGCGCCTTGGCCGAGAGGAAGGTGGCGTCGACGACCTCGCGCGGCAGCACCTTGAGGCCGTCCTTGAGAACGGTGACGGTGCCGTCGACGGCGGTGTGACGGATGCTGAGGACGTCGTCGTGGGCGGCGATCCAGCTCTTCTCGTTGCTCTTGAAGTCGTCGTGGCCCATGGTGGCGACGCGGGTCTTGGACCCGGCGGCGAAGGGCTTGTTGCGGTGGGGGTGCTTCTTCGCGTAGTTCTTGACCGCCAGCGGCGCGCGGCGGTCGCTGTTGCCCTCGCGCAGCACGGGGTTCACGGCCGATCCCTTGATGCGGTCGTAGCGGGCGCGGATGTCCTTCTCCTCCACCGTGACGGCGTCGTCCGGGTAGTCGGGGATGTCGTAGCCCTGCGACTGGAGCTCGGCGATCGCGGCCTTCAGCTGCGGGATGGATGCCGAGATGTTCGGCAGCTTGATGATGTTCGCCTCGGGCAGGGTGGCGAGACCGCCCAGCTCGGCGAGCGCGTCGCCCACCTGCTGCTCGGGCGAGAGACGCTGCGGGAAGGCGGCGAGGATGCGGCCCGCGAGGGAGATGTCGCGGGTGTCGATCTCGACGCCCGCCTGCCCCGCGAAAGCCTTCACGATCGGCAGAAAAGAGGCCGTCGCCAGCGCCGGCGCCTCGTCGGTGTGCGTGTAGATGATGGTGGACTCGGGCACGTGTGATCTCTCCGTCGTGAGCGTCGTCGTGGGCGTCGTGGTGAGCGTCGCGGGGTCACCCACCAGGCTATCGCATCACCGGAATATATCTTGACGTCAAGATATCTCCGCCCCCGCTGCCGTGTTGGCGTTTTCTCACCGTTCGGAGGGTGCCGACCATGACCGCGCGCGAGGTAGCCTGATCACATGACCGAGCTGCGCCTCGAGGAACTGTCGGCCGCCACCATCGTGGCGGTGAACACCATGTCGCTCAAGCCGGGTCAGGAGCAGTACCTCGCCCCCACGAGCTACGCCGTCGCCGGGACCGTGGCCAATCCGAGCACCGCGTGGCAGCGGGTGGTGCTCGACGGCGACGAGGTCGTCGGCTTCGTCAGCGCGAACTTCGATCCCGACGCGCTGCACGAGCACTTCCGCTCCGTGCTCTGGCGCATCAACGTCGACGCCGACGACCAGGGCCGGGGCGTCGGCCGCTTCGCGGTCGAGCAGCTTCTCGAGGAGGCCCGCGCCCGCGGAATGGACCACGTGCACGTGATCTACGAAGAGGGCCAGGGCGGCCCCGACGCCTTCTTCCGTCGCGTGGGGTTCACTCCGGTCGATGAGACCGAGTTCGGCGAGGTCGTCGCCGAGATCCGCCTGTAGGCGCCCGCGTCGTTCGCACGTCACCGTTTGTTGCCAATATCCACAAACCTCTTGCGTCGATGACGCGGAGGGCTCTATCGTGATCTCCAGCTTCGCTCGAAGCGCTTCGATACGACAGAGGAGTCGGCATGGCACGCATCGACGAGGTGGCTGCGGCCGCCGGCGTGTCCATCAGCACCGTGTCCTACGCGCTGAGCGGCAAGCGCCCCATCTCCCCTGACACGCGCCGCCGCGTCATCGACGCCGCACACCGGCTCGGGTACGCCCCGAACGCCGGAGCCCGCATGCTGGCGGGTCGCCTCACCCATATCTTCGCCCTCACCGAGCCGCTGCGACGCGAGACCCACGCGCCGACGCACATGTCCTTCGTGCTGGCGGCGGCCGTCGCGGCGCGCCGCCACGACTACGACATCCTGCTCCTCACCGACCAGCAGGCCTCGGCCGGCATGCAGCGGGTGACGGCCTCGGGTCTCGTCGACGCGATCCTCGTGCTCGACGTCGCACCCGACGACGAGCGGGTCGCCATCGCCCGCTCGATCACCACGCCGACGGTGTTCATCGGCATCCCCGACGACCACGAGGGCCTGGACTGCGTCGACCTCGATTTCGAGGCGGCCGCACGACTCGCCGTCGACCGCGTGGCCGACGCGGGCCACCGCCGCATCGCCCTCATCGGCCAGCCGGCGAGCACCTACCGACTGTCCAACTTCCCTCCCCGCGTCCGCCGCGCCGTCGCCGAGCACGCGGCGCACCGGGCGCTCGAGCACTCGTTCGCGACGACGGGCGAGGTCGTCACGGATGCCGACGCGGTGCGCGCGGCCGTGAACGACGCGCTCGACGCCGGTGCGACCGCACTGCTGCTGCACGGCGTCGACGACATGCACGCCGCAGTGCTCGCCGCCCTCGCCGAGCGCGGGGCGGAGGTGGGCGCGGACGTCTCGATCGTCTCGATCGCGGCATCCTTCGACACCACGAAGCTGCCGACCCAGCTCGACACCATCCCGCTGATCCCCGAGGCGTCGTGCGATCTCGCCGTCGACCTCGCGCTGGCGCGGATCGACGACCCGCGCCGGCCCGCCGGCATCCACCTGCTCGCACCCGTGTTCCGCGACGCGGGCTCGGTGACGACTCCCCCGCACGCGTAACCGCTTCCTCGGAAGCGCTTTCGTTCGCCGTTCATCGAAGCGCTTCGACAGACTTCACCTCCTGACCCGCAACTGAACACCGGCAACTGAACACCGCAATCACAGACCGGGCCGATGGCGGCCCACCGAAAGGAGTGCCGACGATGGCACGAATCACAGGGCGGACGCGGGCACTGACCGCCGCCGTCATCCTCACCGCCGCGGCGCTGAGCATCAGCGCCTGCTCCTCCTCCGGCGACACCGGCACAGGCAGCACCGACGGCGCCGGCCAGACCCTCAAGCTCTGGCACTACGAGGGCGCCGACAGCGCGATGGGCAAGGCCTGGGCCGAGGCCATCGACGTCTTCGAGAAGGAGACCGGCGCCAAGGTCGAGTTCGAGGAGAAGTCGTTCGAGCAGATCCAGAAGACGGCCAGCCAGGTGCTCGACACGGATGCCGCGCCCGACGTCATGGAGTTCAACAAGGGCAACGCGACCGCCGGCTTCCTCGCGTCGACGGGACTGATCAGCGACATCTCCGACGCCGTGGCGAAGTACGGGTGGGCCGACAAGCTCGCTCCCTCGCTGCAGACGACCGCGAAGTACACCGACAAGGGCGTCATGGGCGGCGACACCTGGTACGGCGTGCCCAACTACGGCGAGTTCGTCGGCGTCTACTACAACAAGGACGCCTTCGCCGCGGCGGGGCTGGAGATCCCCACCACGTACGACGAGTTCGTCAAGGTGCTCGACGCGTTCGTGGCGAAGGGCATCACCCCGCTCGCCGAGGCCGGCGCGGAGTACCCGCTCGGCCAGCTCTGGTACCAGCTGGCGCTGTCCCACGGCGACCGCGACTGGGTGAACGACTACCAGCTCTACAAGAACCCGGTCGACTGGCAGGGCGCCGAGACGACCTACGCCAGCGACACCCTCAAGGACTACGTCGCCAAGGGCTACATCGCCAAGGACGTCTCCTCGATCAAGGCCGAGGATGCCGGGGTGTCCTTCATCAACGGCACCTCCCCCATCTTCGTGTCGGGCTCGTGGTGGTACGGACGCTTCACCGAGCAGGCCACCGGGTTCGACTGGACGATGCAGGCCTTCCCGGGCTCGAAGCTGTCGCTCGGCTCTTCGGGCAATCTGTGGGTGGTTCCGGAGAACGCGAAGAACAAGGACCTCGCCTACACGTTCATCGACATCACGATGCGACCGGAGATCCAGGCGATCATCGGCAACAACGGCGGCCTGCCCGTCGCGGCCGACCCGAAGGACATCACCGACCCGAAGAGCCAGGAGCTCATCTCGGTCTTCAACGGCGTCCTCGACCAGGACGGCCTCTCCTTCTACCCCGACTGGCCGGCTCCGGGCTTCTACGACGTGATCGTCCAGCAGCTCCAGGGCCTCGTCACCGGAACGCAGGATGCCGCGACCACCAACGCGAACCTCGGCAAGGCCTACGACGAGGGCACCGCGGACTACCGCTGACCGACCGGTGGGGGCGGCCTCGTGCCGCCC
>NZ_JBXAFF010000054.1:0-16229 GCF_058792815.1 Microbacterium sp. MPR-TSA4 | reverse complement strand
CCGCCACGCCCCGGGCCGGACGCGCCGTGGCGGCTCGCACAAGACATGGCGGCTCGCCGCTGGGGGGAGAACTCACTGGGGGTGTCCGTGCGGGCACGTAGGCTGGGGGCATGATTGCGGATGCTCCGATCGCCGAGGGGGAGCCCGGGACGGAGGTCCCGTGGGGCGAGGTGTGGGGCCAGGGCGAGGCGTTGCAGCAGCTGCGCGCCGCGGCATCCGATCCCGCTCAGCTCGCGCATGCGTGGCTCATCACCGGCCCGGCCGGCTCGGGCCGCTCGACCCTCGCGTACGCGTTCGCCGCGGCGCTGATCGCCGAGCCGGGGGATGAGAACGCGATGCGTCAGGTGCTCGCCGGCACGCACCCCGACCTCACCGCGCTGCGCACCGAGGGTGTGATCATCTCGATCAAAGACGCCCGCGCGCTCGTCGAGCGCTCCTACTTCTCCCCGTCGCTCGGCCGCTACCGCGTCATGGTGATGGAGGATGCCGACCGGATGGTCGAGCGCACCAGCAACGTGCTCCTCAAGGCGCTCGAAGAGCCGCCGGAGCGGACCGTGTGGATCCTCTGCGCGCCCAGCGACGCCGACCTCCTGCCCACGATCCGCTCGCGCGTGCGCACGCTGCGTCTGCGTGAACCCGATGTCGCCGACGTCGGACGCCTCATCGTGGCACGCACCGGCGTCGACCCGGCGACCGCCGAGCAGGCGGCGCGGCTCGCGCAGCGCCACATCGGCATGGCGGTGCGCCTGGCCACCGACGAGGGCGCGCGCGCCCGCCGCGACGAGACGCTGCGCGCCGTGCTGTCGGTCCGCGGCGTCGGGGGAGCGGTCGAGACCGCGGCGCGGATCGTGCAGCTGGCCACCGATGACGCCAAGGCGCTGACGGCCGAGCGCGATGAGGCCGAGCGCGCGTCGCTCCTGCGCACCCTCGGCATCGTCGCCGGCGCGGCGGTGCCGCCTGCCGTGCGCGGTCAGCTCAGCGCGCTGGAGGACGACCAGAAGCGGCGCGCGACCCGCAGCCTGCGCGACGGCATCGACCGCGTGCTCACCGATCTCGAGTCGATGTTCCGCGATGTGCTCATGCTGCAGTTCGGTCGCGGCGACGATCTCATCAACCGCGAGCTGGCGTCCGAACTGCGCGCCCTCGCCGATGCCTGGTCGGCCCCCCGCACGCTGGTGGTGCTGGACGCGATCTCGCAGACGCGCACGAACCTGGAGGGCAACGCCGCCCCCGCCCTGGCCCTGGAGAGCATGCTCGTGACCGTCGCGAGCGGGAGGACACTGTGACCGAGACATCCCACCGCCGTCGTCGTTCCGTCGTCGGCCGATCCGTCGTCCGGCGCGCCGTGGTCACGATCGCCGCCCTCGCGGCGGCGACCACGATGCTGTCCGGCTGCCTGTACGCGGCCATCCCCCCGGAGAGCGCCGCCACACCGGCGCCCAGCCGCGAACCCGACGTCGACGGGGCTCCCGCCGGCTTCGAGGAGTTCTATGGGCAGCAGCTCGACTGGCAGGCGTGCAGCGGCGCGGATGCCGGGAGCTACGACTGCGCGACGGTCACCGCACCGCTGGACTGGACCGATCCCTCGGTGGGGACCATAGATCTCGCCGTGATCCGCCGCGCTGCGACCGACGGCGACGCCATCGGGTCGCTGCTGACCAACCCCGGCGGACCCGGCGCGAGCGGTTACGATCTCATCGCGCAGTCGTCGTCGTTCGCGGTCGGTGCGGCGCTCTCCGACGTGTACGACGTCATCGGGTTCGACCCGCGCGGCGTCGGCCGTTCCACGGCGGTGCGCTGCTTCGATGCCGCGGAGATGGACGCCTACCTCTTCGACATCCCCGCCGATCCGCGGGGCAGCCAGGGCTGGACCGACGAGCTGACGGCCCGCAACCAGGACTTCGTGAAGGCCTGTGAAGCGGGAAGCGACGGCATCCTGCCGTACATCACGACCGACAACGCGGCGCGCGACATGGACCTGCTGCGCGCCGTGCTCGGCGACACGAAGCTCAACTACCTGGGCTACTCGTACGGCACCTTCCTCGGCGCGACGTACGCCAAGCTGTTCCCCGAGCGCGTCGGGCGGCTCGTGCTCGACGGCGCGATCGATCCGTCGGTGTCGGGACTGGACGTGAGCACGACGCAGGCCATCGGATTCGAGTCGGCGCTGCGGGCCTACATGGCCGACTGTCTGCAGGGCCGTTCCTGCCCGTTCTCGGGCAGCGTCGACGAGGGCATGGCCGCCCTCGGCACGCTCCTGGCGAGCGTGGACAGCTCGCCGCTGACCGGCTCGGACGGGCGTGAGCTGGGCGCCGACACGTTGATGACCGCGATCATCGCCGCCCTGTACTCGCAGGACAGCTGGTCCTACCTCAGCAAGGCCCTCACCGACGCCCTCGCCGGCGACGCCGACACCGCCCTGACGCTGGCCGACTTCTACTACGCCCGCTCCGACGGCACCTATCAGGACAACTCGACCGAGGCCTTCCGGGCCTACAACTGCATGGACTACCCCCTCGACTCGTCGCAGGCCGACAAGGATGCCGCCGACGCGCTCGTGCGTCAGAAGGCGCCGACCATCGCCCCGTACTGGCAGGGTGTGGACGTGTGCGAGGTCTGGCCCTACCCGCCGACGGGCGTGCGCGAGAAGATCGCCGCCGACGGCGCCGCACCCATCGTGGTGGTCGGCACCACCAACGATCCCGCGACGCCGTACGAGTGGTCGGTCTCGCTGGCCGAGCAGCTGTCGTCGGGCGTGCTGGTGACCCGCCAGGGCGAGGGTCACACCGGCTACAACAAGGGCAACACGTGCGTCGACACGGCCGTGGAGGACTACCTGGTCGACGGCACGGTGCCGCAGAACGGGCTCACCTGCTGAGCTCGCGCGGAGGGTCGCTCAGCGGCGCAGGACCCGGCGGGCGAGCGCGTTGCCCACGAACTGCACCAGCTGGACGATCACGACGATGACCAGCACGGCCGACCAGGTCACCCACGGGTTGAACTGCTTGAAGCCGTAGTTGATCGCGAACTCGCCCAGTCCGCCGGCGGCGACGGCGCCGGCCATCGCGGTCATGTCGACGAGCGCCACGACGACGAAGGTGTAGCCGAGCAAGAGCGGGCCCAGGGATTCCCGGGGGACGAGCCGGAAGAGGATCCGCGACCGGCTCGCGCCCGCCGCGCGCGCGGCCTCGATGACCCCGGGGCGCACGGTCAGCAGATTCTGCTCGACGATGCGGCTGATGGCGAACAGTGAGGCGATCGTGATGGCGAACACCGCGAACGGCACGCCGATGCCGGGCACGCCGACCCCGCGCGCGATGGGCTGCACGGCGGCCAGCAGGATGATGAAGGGGATCGGTCGGATCGTGTTCACGATGACGTTGAGCACCCCGAACACCGCTCGCTGCGGGAAGAGGCTGCCCGGGCGGGTCGCGTAGAGGGCGAGACCGAGCAGCAGGCCGCCGGCACCGCCCAGCACCAGCGCCGCGCTCGCGACGTACAGCGTCTCCAGCGTCGCCTCCCAGAGCTGGGGCAGCAGCGTGATGAGCCTATCCACGGGGGTCCTCCTCGGTCAGGGGTGCGTGCGCGGATGCCGCGGCCAGCGCGCGCGTGACGGCATCCGCGTCACCGGTCACGGCGAGGGTGAGGTGTCCGAAGACGCGGCCCCGGATGTCGTTGATGCCGCCGTGCACGACCTCGAAGCGCACGCCGTGGGCGGCCAGGGCGGCGAACACGTCGGCCTGTGCGGCGACGCCGTCGCGGACGTCCAGCGTGACGATGCGTCCGTCGTGCCGAGCGCGCAGGGCGGCGAGGTCGTCGCCGGTGGGGACGTCGTCGATGACGCTGGCGACGAAGCGCGCGGTCGCCGGATGCTGCGGGGCGGAGAGGATGTCGAAGACGGTGCCGGTCTCGATGACGCGGCCCTGCTCCATCACGACGACGCGATCGGCGAGGGTGCGGATGACCTCCATCTCGTGCGTGATGAGCACGATGGTGACGCCGAGCTCCGCGTTCACCCGGCGGAGGAGACCCAGGACCTCCTGGGTCGTGTCGGGGTCGAGCGCGCTCGTCGCCTCGTCGGCGAGGAGGATGCGGGGGCTCGTCGCGAGAGCGCGCGCGATGCCGACCCGCTGCTTCTGCCCGCCGGACAGCTGCTCGGGGTAGTTCTGCGCCTTGGCGGACAGGCCGACGAACTCGAGGAGCTCCGCGACGCGTGAGCGGATCTCCCCACGGGGGCGGCCGGCGACCTCCAGCGGATAGGCCACATTCCCGGCGACCGTCCGCGAGTCGAAGAGGTTGAACTGCTGGAAGATCATGCCGATGTCCGCGCGCAGCCTCCGCAGCTCCCGCTCACCGAACCGGGTGATGTCGGAGCCGTCGATCTCCACGCGTCCCGACGACGGCGTCTCCAGCGCGTTGATGAGACGAAGCACGGTGGACTTGCCCGCACCGGAGTATCCGATGATGCCGCAGATCTCACCCGCCGCGACGTCGAGGGAGACGTCGTCGAGTGCGACCACGGGCGGTGCCCCCTTCGTCTGCGGGGGGAAGACCTTCGTGGCCGATGTCAGTCTGATGATGCTCATGGGCTCCCGATCCGGGTCGAGGCGGAGACGACGCACGCGTGTGCGGCCCGCCTTCCGACGGGCCGCACACGCGTGGCGATCACTGCTGGGCGCGGATGTCGTCCTCGGTCTTCTTCAGCGACGTCATCAGATCGGCGACCGGCGTCTTCAGGAGCACCGCGGTGCCGCCCGAGGCCTCCAGCACGCCCTCCTGGACAGCGGCGGTGTTCTGGTACAGCTCGACGAGCTTCGCGTAGGTGGGGTTGTCGGCGTCCGCGGCCTTGGCCGCGAAGATGTTGATGTACGGGAACGCCGACGAGTCCGCCGGGTCGTCCTGCGCGAGCAGCTGGTCCTTGGTCAGTCCGGACTTGGCGACGAAGTCGTTGTTCACGACGGCGCCGGCGAAGTCGGGGAGCGACGAGGCGGTGAAGTCGGCGGCGACGGCCTCGACCTTGACCTTGGAGCCCGGCTCGATGTCGGCGACGGCCGAGAAGATCGACCCGCCGTCCTTCAGCGTGATCAGGCCCGCCGACTGCAGGACCAGGAGCGCGCGCGCCTGGTTGGACTCGTCGTTGGGGACGGCGATGGTCTCACCGGCGGGGATGTCGGCGACGCTGGCGTACTTGGTCGAGTACAGGCCCAGCGGGTAGATCGCGGTCGCCCCGATCGGCACCAGGTCGTCTCCGGCCTTCACGTTGTAGGTGGCGAGGTAGATGATGTGCTGGAACTGGTTCAGGTCGAGCTCGCCCGCCGACAGAGCCGGGTTCGGCTGGTCGTAGGAGTCGAAGTTCACGATCTCGACGTTGATGCCCTCGGCGGCAGCGGCTTCCTTGTAGGTCTCCCAGTAGGGGTCGCCGGCGCCGACGACGCCGATGCGCACGGGGTCGGAGGAGGCCCCCGCGGAGTCGGAGGGCGATGCGGCGCCGGAGGCGCACGCGCTCAGCAGCAGGACGAGCGGCAGCGCCAGAGCGGCGGCCAGGGTCTTCTTGGACATGGGTGGTGCTCCTTGTGGGTCGGGGCACCGCGTGGCGCGGGAGGACTGCAGGGTCGGCTTCCGCGCTCGCCTCGTCGCGGTGCCTCATCGACGGTAGGCAGATCCGGCGTCCAGATCAGAATCGGGACGTAACACGACGACACCGCCGGATCGGGTCGGCGTCGCCGGCCCCGGCGACCGGTTCGCGAGAGGCGCCCCGACCCTGTAGGATCGATCATCGTGCATGGCGCTCCGGCTCCCTGCGCCGCCTTAGCTCAGACGGCAGAGCGATTCACTCGTAATGAATAGGTCAAGGGTTCGATTCCCTTAGGCGGCTCCACACTTCCCCTCGCCCAGGGAGACTCCATGGATCACGCGATCGACGCGCTGATCGAGATCTTCACGTGGGTCGGACTCGGCGCGTTCGTCGTGCTCGCCGCCGCGGCGGTCGTCGTGTGGGCGGCCGACGGCACGTGGCTCCCGGCGGAGGCCATCATCGACCGCGACGGCGAGCATCCGCTCGCGCGGTGGTTCGACGCGGACGGCGACGCGAACAGTGCGCCCCTGTCGGCGGCGGAGGCCGCGGTCATCGGCGACGCCGACGCGGCATCCATCTGGTACCGCCACGGCTGGCAGGGACGCATGCGGCTGCAGCGGCGCCCCGCCGGGCTGCGTGCGCTGACCTGGTCGGCGGCGGGGATGCTCGCGCTCGGCATGATCAGTCTTGTCACGGGCTGGGTGCTCTACTTTGTCCGCGGGTGAGTGCGCGTCCCCGCGCATCACGGCGCTGGCATGCGGGACTTATTACTAGATAAGCTAGCGACATGACTCGTCGCACCGACACCCCGACGCGCTGGCTGCGTATCGGCATTCCCGTTCTGCTGGTCCTGATCTGGCTCGTCGGCGGATCCATCGGCGGCCCCTACTTCGGCAAGGTCGACGAGGTCGCGACCAACGACCAGTCCTCGTTCCTGCCGTCCTCGGCGGAGTCCACGCAGGTGCAAGAGCGGCTCTCGCAGTTCACCGGCGGCGACAGCATCCCCGCCGTCATCGTCGTCACCGGCGACGGGGCGCTCAGCGCGGCGCAGCTCACCCAGATCTCCGACCTTGCCTCGACCATCTCCGGCGTCGAGGGCGTCGAGCAGGTGTCGCCGGCCATCCCGTCCGAAGACGGCGAGGCGGTGCAGTTCTTCGTGCCGATCTCGACCGCGGGCGACGTGGGCGAGACGGTCACGGCCGTCCGCGAGAGCATCGAGAAGAACCTGCCGTCGGGCCTGGAGGCGTGGGTCACCGGCCCCGCCGGTTTCACCGCCGATCTGGTGGCGGGCTTCCTCGGTATCGACGGCCTGCTGCTCGCCGTCGCGCTCGGGGCGGTGTTCATCATCCTGGTGATCGTCTACCGCTCGCCGCTGCTGCCGGTGCTCGTGCTGCTCACCTCGACCTTCGCCCTGTGCGTCGCGCTGCTGACGGTCTGGTGGCTCGCCAAGGCGGGCATCTTCGTGCTGAACGGGCAAGTGCAAGGCATCCTGTTCATCCTCGTCATCGGTGCCGCCACCGACTACGCCCTGCTCTACACGGCACGCTTCCGCGAAGCGATCGGCACGGGGGTCAAGCGATGGGATGCTGCGATCATCGCTTGGCGCGGCGCGTTCGAGCCGATCATCGCCTCGGGCGGCACGGTCATCGCCGGGCTGCTCTGCCTGCTGCTGAGCGATCTCGCCAGCAACCGGGCGCTCGGGCCGATCGCCTCGATCGGCATCGCGTTCGCGGTGCTGTCCGCCCTCACGTTCCTGCCGGCGCTGCTCGCGATCTTCGGGCGCGCGGCGTTCTGGCCCTTCATCCCGAAGGGCGCCGACGGCGACCCGGGGGACAACGCCGAGCGGCTCGTCACCGACCCGCACGCCCCCGTCCGCGGTTTCTGGGGCCGCCAGGCGCGGCTGGTCGCGCGCCACGCACGGCCCGTGTGGATCATCTCGACGGTCGTGCTGCTCGCGGCATCCGTCGGCGTGCTGCAGCTGAAGGCCGACGGGGTGCCGCAGAGCGACCTGGTGCTGGGCGCGTCGCAGGCGCGCGACGGGCAGGACGTGCTCGCCCAGCACTTCGCCGCGGGATCGGGCAGCCCGGCGTACATCGTCGTGCCCCAGGACCGGGTGGCCGACGCCGTGACCGTGCTCGAGAAGGCGCCCGGCATCGAATCCGTCGCCGCGACCGCGAAGGACACCGCGTCGGGTCAGATCGGCGTCACGGTGCAGAACGGCGCCCCCGTCTACACGCTGGCCGGTCCGCCGAGTGCGACGCCGCCCCAGCCCACGATCGTCGACGGCGACGTGCTGCTGGTGGCGACGCTGTCGGACGAGGCCGACTCGCTGGCCGCGGAGCAGACCGTGCGCGATCTGCGGACGAGCTTCACGACCGAGCTCGGCGCGGACGTCGCCCTGGTCGGCGGGCCGACGGCGATCGACCTCGACACGAACGACACCTCGATCCGCGACCGTACCCTCATCATCCCGGTGATCCTCGCCGTGATCCTCGTGATCCTGATGCTGCTGCTGCGGGCGGTCGTCGCCCCGGTGATCCTGATCCTGAGCGTCATCCTGTCGTTCGGCGCGGCACTCGGCGTCAGCGCGCTCGTCTTCGACAACCTGTTCCACTTCCCGGGGGCGGACCCCGCCGTGCCCCTGTACGGCTTCGTCTTCCTCGTGGCACTCGGCGTCGACTACAACATCTTCCTGATGTCGCGCGTGCGGGAGGAGTCGAAGCGTCACGGCACACGCCCCGGCATCCTGCGCGGGCTCGTCGCGACCGGAGGGGTGATCACCTCGGCGGGGCTCGTGCTGGCCGCGACCTTCGCCGCGCTCGGCGTGATCCCGATCCTGTTCCTCGCCCAGCTCGCGTTCATCGTCGCCTTCGGCGTGCTGCTCGACACGTTCGTCGTGCGCTCGCTGCTGGTGCCGGCGGTCGCCTACGACCTCGGCCGGCGGATCTGGTGGCCCTCACGCCTCGCGCGGGCCGACGTCGATGCCGGGCGAAACTCCTCCATTCCGGTCGCGGCGGGCGCGACACGCCGGTCGCGGCGACGTGGTGGGGGCGATTCGGCGGAGTTGTGACCGGGGCGCCGACCGCAGCCGCCCCGAGGGATTAGCCTCGGTGGTATGACCAGAGCACTGTTCATCGTCGACGTCCAGAACGACTTCACGGAGGGCGGAGCGCTCGCCGTCGCAGGCGGTGACGCGGTCGCGCGCGGTCTGACGGCGTATCTGTCCGCGCACGCCGACGACTACGCGCTGATCGTCGCGTCGCGGGACTGGCATGAAGGTCACACCGACAACGGCGGCCACTTCGCCTCCGATGCGGCCCCCGACTTCGTGGACACCTGGCCGGTGCACTGCGTCGCCGGCACGGCCGGAGCGGACTACGACCCGGAACTCGTCACGGACGCCGTGACCCACCACGTCAAGAAGGGACAGGGCATGCCCGCCTACTCGCTGTTCGAAGGAACCACGGATGCCGGTGAGAAGGTGTCGTCCCTGTTGAGCGCCCACGGCGTCACGCAGGTGGATGTCGCCGGCCTGGCCACCGATCACTGCGTGCGCGCGTCGGCGCTCGACGCGATCGCGCACGGGCTGCACGTCCGCGTCCTGACCGACCTCATCGCGGGCGTCGCCCCGGAGAGCTCGGATGCCGCGCTCGCCGAACTCGCCCACGCCGGTGCCGAGCTGGTCGGAGCGGCCTCGTGAGCGCCCCCGCCGGCTGGTACCCCGACCCGGCGGATGCCGCCGCGCGCCGCTGGTGGGACGGCACCCAGTGGACGGCACAGACGGCGCCCGCGCCGCGGTTCGGCGAATACGCACCGAATCCCGCCGCACCCGCCGCGCCGGTCGCACCCGCCGCGCCGGTCGCTCCGGCGTATCCGGCCTACCCGACGGCTCCCGCGTCTGCGGGTCCGGGGGCCACCCCGCCGGCCGTCGACGTTCCGACCCAGACGATCTGGGTGTGGCTGGCGGTCGCCGCATCCGTGCTGCCGATGCTGTCGATCTTCCTTTTCGACTGGAACGGCTACCTCTCCATCATCGCGGCGATGATGCGCGCGGCGGAGTCGGGCTCGGGGACGGCCGCGGCCGCGGCCACCGCGGACCTGACGTCGTGGGAGATGCGCACTCTCGGCATCTCCCTGATCGGCTGGGCGTGCTACGCCGCGTTCATCGTGTTCAGCTGGCTCGACTGGCGCGAGCTGAAGCGCCGCGGCGTGCCGGCGCCGTTCGGTTGGGCATGGTCGTTCTTCGTGCTGGTGAGTGCAGGATCGGCCGTCTACATGATCGGGCGCGCGGTGGTGCTGCGGCGGCGGACCGTCGCCGGCGGCTGGGCTCCGTTGTGGACGTGGGTCGCGGCGACGGTCGTGGGCTTCGTCGCCGCGATCTCGCTCGGCGTGTGGCTGGTCGGCGAGATCCTGCAGGTCGTTTCCGTCGGCACTCTCGGCAGCTGACCGCGGCATCCGTCCGGGGGAAGGGGCGGCTCAGCCGCCGTCCTTGCCCGGGCCGCCGCCCTTGCCGCCGTTGTTCTCGCCCGGCCCGCCCTTGTCCTTGCCTTTGTCCTTCGGGTCGGCGGGAGCGACGGGGTCGGGGTTCGACACCGTGCTCGCGTCGGTCGCCGCGGGCGTGGGCGTGGGCGTCGACGACGGCGGCGTCGTGGTCGGTGACGGTTCGACGCTCGGCGCCGACGACAGTCCCGACCATGCCGACAGGGCGATGACGATCGCGGCCGCCGCCGCGCCCGCGCCGATCAGCAGCGGAGTCCGGCGCCACCACGGGCGTGCCCCGGCCGCGGCCCGATCGAACCGCGCCGCGGCTGCGGCGGCGGGCTCCGCCGGCGTCGGCGGGATGAGGACGCGGGTGTCTTCGGCGCCCGCCGCGCGCGGGGGAGCAGCGAGGGTGTCGGCGATCGCGGCGGCGCTCGGGCGCGCCGCCGGGTCGCGGTCGAGCATCGCGGGCAACAGCCCCGCCCACAGGGGCGGGAGGTCCGCGGGGATCTCGGGATCCTGCGCGAGTCGGGCGAGCAGCTGTCCCGCGCCCTGAGCGGACGGGAAGGCCCGCGCACCGCTGAGCGCCTCCAGCAGCACGAGGCCGAGGGAGTACACGTCGGATGCCGGGGCCGGAGCGTGACCGAGAGCGACCTCGGGAGCGAGGTAAGCGGCGGTGCCGATGAGGGTGCCGGGCTGCGTGATCCGCTCCGAGCCGAGCAGATGAGCGATGCCGAAGTCGGCGAGCTTCGCGCGACGCGGCCGGCTCGATGTCGCGCCGGGCGCGAGCAGGATGTTGGAGGGTTTGATGTCGCGGTGCACGACACCGGCGGCGTGGACGGCGCTCAGCGCCTCGGCCAGCTCGCCGGCGATGCGGGTGAGCTCGGCATCCGTCAGCGGTCCTTCGGCGAGCCGCGCCGACAGCGAGGGGCCGTCGACACGTTCCATGACGAGGTAGCGGGGGCCGGGGCCGGTCAGGCGCGCGTCGTGCAGCACGACGAGGTTCGGGTGGGTGAGCGCCGCGAGCGCGGCCGTCTCGACCCGCACCCGCTGGCCGGCATCGAGATCATCGCCTGTCGCCGTGATGATCTTGATCGCGACCGTGCGACCCAGCGTGAGGTCGTGCGCCGCGTAGACACGCGACATGCCTCCCGTGCCGATGAGCGCGTCGATGCGGTAGCGCTCGTCCAGCAGCATCCCGACATCCACAGCTGACGTCCGATCGTCCACGTTCCGAGGCTAGCCGCGCGCGGCCCACTGGTGGGCCCCGTGGGGCTCGAACCCACGACCCGCGGATTAAAAGTCCGATGCTCTACCGACTGAGCTAGAGGCCCCAGGCCTCCCAGCGTACCGGCTGCGGGCGGGGCGCGGACGCGACGAGGCCGCCGGCGCGCAGTGCGCCGGCGGCCTCGACCGGGGTGTGACCGGGAACGATCAGTTGGTCGGCGTCAGAACCGTGTCGATGAGGTACACGGTCGCGTTGGCCGTCTGGACGCCGCCGCAGATGACGGTGGCGTCGTTGACCTTCAGGTTGTCGCCCGAGCCGGTGACGGTCAGGTCGCCGCCCTCGACGGTCTTGTGGGTGCCGACGACCTGCGACGGGTCGAGCTGGCCGGGAACCACGTGGTACGTGAGGATCTTGGTCAGCGCGGCGCTGTCGGTCTTCAGCGAGTCGATCGTGGCCGCGTCGATCTTGGCGAACGCGTCGTCGACCGGGGCGAAGACGGTGAACTCACTGCCGTTGAGGGTGTCGACGAGGTTCACGTCGGGGTTGAGCTGGCCGCTCACGGCCGCGACGAGGGTCTTCAGCAGCGGGTTGTTCGAGGCGGCGACGGCCACCGGGTCCTGAGACATGCCCTCGACCGAACCGGCGCCGGACGGCACGGCCTCGGCGTACGCGGCGCATCCGGGGCCCACGAGGTTGGCGGCCGGGTCCATCGTGGACGGCGACGGCGCCATCGACTGGGTCTCCTGCGTCATCGCGGGGGGCGTGGTCTCGGCGCTGGTCGAGGAGCCCATCGAACATGCCGAGAGCGCGAACGCGCCGGCGATCGTGAGCGTCAGGGCCGCCGTGATCTTCTTCGTGGTGCTGAGCATGATGTCCTCCATGTGAGCTGACGTGCGGTTGTTGGTCCTGCCGAGCCGCAGGTGCGGTCTCGACAAGTCCTTCGGAGCCCGCCGCGCATCGGATGGGAAAAAGTTCCGAATCCGTTTGCGCCTCCGCATCCGCCCCCCTTATAGACCGAGGGTCTCGTCGCCCGTCTCGGCCTCCGTTCCGGCGGCGCAATCCGATCCCGGTCCGGCGACGAACAGGACATGACCCGAGCGCATCGCGACCTCTGCGGTCGGGGGCGGCCGGAGCATACTCGTTCGCCGCCGGATGGGCCACCCGCGGCCGCGATGCACGACAGAGGGACGGTGATACGGCATGCTGAGAGAGATGGTCATCGACGGTGTGGACGTACCCGAGGACTCACCGGCGCGTGATCACGCCGGGGAGCTCCTGGTGCGCATCGCGGCGGGCGACCGGACGGCTTTCGGGCAGCTCTACGACATGCTCGCCCCCCGCGCCTTCGGTCTGATCCTGCGGGTGCTCGTGAACCGCGCGCTGAGCGAGGAAGTGCTTCAAGACGTCTTCCTGGAAGTGTGGCAATCCGCTTCCGGTTTCGCTCCGAATAAGGGTCAGGGACGGTCCTGGGTCCTCACCATCGCCCATCGTCGCGCTGTCGATCGCGTGCGCTCCACACGCGCAAGCACGGAGCGAGACGAGAAGGCGGGTCTGCGCGAACTGAACACGGGCCAGGACAGCGTCGACGACCAGGTCGCCCTGCGCATCGAGAGCAGGCGCGTCGCCCGGGCGATGGACGCACTCCCCGACCCTCAGCGAGAAGCGCTGCTGCTCGCCTATGTCGGGGGATATTCTCAGAGCGAGATCGCCGCGTTGGTGGGATCGCCCCTGGGGACGATCAAGACGAGAATGCGCGACGGTCTGTCGCGCCTGAGGCAGGAGATGGGGGTGACGTCATGAACGACCGCGACCACCGAGACATCGGAGAAGACGAGTTCGCCGAGCTGTCGGCAGGGCACGCGATGAACGCGCTGTCGGCCGATGACGAGCGCGCCTATCAGACCGCCCTCGACGCCCATCCCGAGTGGGACGACGTCGTCGCCCTCGACGCTGCCACGATCGACATCCTCGCCGACGCCGTCGCGCCGGTCGCGCCGCCCGTCGACCTGCGTTCGCGACTGATGCGTGCCATCGAGGTCGACCCGTCCGCGCCGACGGACGCCGGTGCGGATGCCGCAGCATCCGCGGACGAGACGGATGCCGCTCCGTCCGCCCCCGACGCCGAGGAGCCGCCGCCCACCGACGTCGTCCAGACGGTCGAGCGCCGCGCGTGGACGCGCGGGCTGTTCGCGCTCGTCGCCTCCGTCGCCCTGCTGATCGGGATCGGCTGGGGCACGGGTGCGGTCACGAGCCTGTGGCGCACGCCGGCCGCCGTGACGGCGTTGGAGCAGATCCAGTCGGCGCCGGATGCCGCATCCGCACAGGTCGACTTCCAGGGCGGCGAGGCGACGGCGCACTGGTCGCAGAGCGTGGGCAAGGTCGTGCTGGTGGCCCAGGGTCTGCCGGAGATCCCCGCGGATCGCACGTTCGAGCTGTGGTTCGTGCGCGGCGATCAGCCGATCGCGGCCGGCACCTTCGACGCCTCCGGTGCGAAGGCCACGGCTCAGCTCGACGGCACGATGCAGCCCGGAGACACCATCGCCGTGACGGTGGAGCAGGCCGGCGGATCGCCCGACGGCTCGCCGACGACCGCGCCGATCATCGCGATCCCGACGGTGTGACCGCGACTGCGGCGATCGGGGCCTCGGCCCCGCCCCGGCAGGCCGCCGGTAGCCTGGAGCGATGAGCGACGACTCCCGGGACTACCACCGCCCCGTCCGTCGACCCGCGGACGCGTTCGACCGCCGATTCGGGTCCACGGATCCGGCCGACGTCTCGCGGATCGCGCATGCCACGGCATCCGCCCTGGTGACGAGGGTGCGCAACGAGCCGACCGACGCGGTCGTCGACCGCCTCGTCACCTTCACCGATGCCCACGGGCTCGAGACGGTGGCCGAGCTGTGGTCGCACTCGCCGGCGAAGTCGCTTCCGGGCACGCTGTGGCGGCTGTATCTGCTGCAGTTGATGGTCCGGGACGACGCGGCGACCGCCGCGCTGCTCTACGAGCGCGGGCGGGTCGTGCTGCCCTCCGTCGACGACGTCGTCGCGGGCGCGCCCACGCCGGCCGGGCCGGAAGAGCTCATGACGCTCGTCGACGAGATCCTGCGGGGCGTGTTCACGGGCGACTTCGCGGTCGCGCTGGAGCGTGCCGCGTCGTTCTGTCGGGTCGAGGCGGCGGGCGCCGCCGATGTCGCCGACGACTACGACGCGGCCGAGCCCGAGCGGGCGAGCGCGTTCACGACCCGCGCCCTGCGCCTGGACACCTACGCCGGAGACCTGACCGCGTGCGCGGGCCTCTGGCGACGTGACGCGTTGACCTGACCCGGCGGCTGCTCCCGGTGGCGGGTGGCCCGTGGGCGGTGGCCGGTCGTTGAGCGAGGAGCGCAGCGACGAGTCGAAACGTGGATGTCGCGGTTGCCCGGTCGTTGAGCGAGGAGCGCAGCGACGAGTCGAAACGTGGATGTCTCGGGTGCCCGGTCGTTGAGCGAGGAGCGTAGCGGCGAGTCGAAACGCGGATGTCGCGGGTGCCCGACACAGAAGTGCCGGGCCGCAGAACGCCTCTCGGCGCGAGGCCGCTCGGAGCGGCGAAAGATGGAGCCCGGGGTTACTGCGGCCCGGCTGTTCCAGTGTAACGGACGCCCCCTGAGGGGTATTCCCGCGGTCTAGGCTCGGGGCATGGCCTGGCACTTCGCGCTGATGATCGACCCCGCCGACGTGGACGACACCCGCTCCGACTTCGCAGCGACCTTCACCGAGGTCGATCCCGCCGCCCCCGCGCTGACCGTCGGAGAGCTCAGCACGCAGCGCGGCGACGGCATCTTCGAGTCGATCGGCGTCATCGACGGTCACCCGCAGGAGGTCGAGGCGCACCTGTCCCGGCTCGCCCATTCGGCGCAGCTGTGCGACCTCCCCGTGCCCCACGCGGAGCAGTGGCGCCAGGCCGTGGCCCTCGCCGCGTCCGCCTGCGGTGCGGGGGAGGCGGTCATCAAGCTCATCCTGAGCCGGGGAATCGAGCACGGTCCCACTCCGACCGCGTGGGTGACCGCGGCCCCGGCCGCCGACTTCTCGATCGCGCGGTCGCGCGGCATCCGTGTCGTCACCCTCGACCGCGGGTACGCCCTCGACGTGCCGTCGCGGGCGCCGTGGCTGCTGTTGGGCGCGAAGACGCTGTCGTACGCCGTGAACATGGCGGCGCTGCGCGAGGCCCGCCGGCGCGGCGCGGACGACGCAATCTTCACGACGAGCGACGGCTACGTGCTGGAGGCACCGACCGCGTCGCTCATCCTGCGTCGCGGAGACGCCTTCCTCACCCCCGTGCCGAACGCCGGCATCCTGCACGGCACGACGCAGCTGAGCCTGTTCGAGCACCTCGCCGCCCAGGGCTTCGAAACCGGCTACGAGACGATCCCCGTGGCGGAGCTGCACACCGTGGATGCCGCGTGGCTCGTCTCCAGCGTGCGCCTCGCGGCGCCGATCACGGCGATTGACGATGTCGACGTGCCGATGGATGCCGCTCTCACGGTATCCATGAACGACTACCTGCTGAGTCCGCGGGACTGAACCGGCACACGGGGCTGGGGCTTGGGCTTGCCGGCGCGGCTTGCGGCTGCGGCTCGCGGGCGCGTTCTGCGCTCGCGGCCCGAACTGCAAGGCCTCGCGGGTGACACGCCGGGGTGGATGTGGAGGCGCCGGCGTGTCGCCGCGCTGCCCTTGCAGTGCGGTCAGGGGCGTGGCGTGCGGGGTGGCGGCGCTGCCCTTGCAGTTCGGTGAGGGGCGTCGGGTGCGGGGTGGCGGCACGGGCGTGGACGCGACGGTGTGGCGAGCGGTGAGGGTAGGCGCAGCCGTGGCCGGGCGCTCGCGGCCCGAACTGCAAGGCCTCGCGGGCGACGCGCCGGGGTGGATGCGGGGCCGCCGGCGTGTCGCGGGGCTGCCCTTGCAGTTCGGTGA
>NZ_JBXAFF010000053.1:0-17231 GCF_058792815.1 Microbacterium sp. MPR-TSA4 | reverse complement strand
GATCATGCGGCCCCCGCCCCCAGCCCCGGAATGTACGCGGGGGCCGCATGATCAGCGCAGATTCGCCCTCGTGTCGACCGCGCTCGCGTGCGCTCTCGTTCTAGTCTTCCCTCACCGCGTCACTGGGGACGTCGGCGCACGCATGATCACGCGAGGGCGGAGAAGAGCGATGAGCGACTTCGGCAGCACCACACCGATCCACCTGGAACGCGGCGAAGGCAAAGGCCTCGCCGCCGGCACGCTGGGGCTGTGGGGGTCGACCGTCATCGGTCTGGCATCCACCGCCCCCGTCTACTCCCTCGTCGCGACCCTGGGCTTCGTCGTGCTCGCCGTCGGGGGCCAGGCGCCGATCGCGTTCATCATCGCCTTCGTGCCGATGCTGTTCATCGCGTTCGCCTATCGCGAGCTCAACAACGAGATCCCGGACTGCGGCACCACCTTCACCTGGGGGACGAAGGCGTTCGGTCCGTGGGTGGGATGGATGGGCGGCTGGGGCGTCGCGGTGGCCGGCATGGTCGTGCTCGCGAACCTCGCGCAGATCGCCTCCGTCTACTTCTGGGACCTGTTCGGTCTGGAACTCGAGAACAACGACTGGCGCATCGTGCTGGTCGCCGTCCTGTTCATCGCGGCGATGACGTGGGTGAGCTGGCGCGGCGTGGAGATCGGCGAACGGATCCAGAACGTGCTGCTCGCCGTGCAGTACCTCGCGCTGGCGATCTTCGTCGTCGCTTCGCTCTGGCAGTTCTTCGCCGGGTCGGCACCGAACCCCACGCCGTTCGACTGGAACTGGCTGAACCCCTTCGCCTTCACCGACTTCCACGGCTTCACCGAGGCGGTGCTGCTCGCCCTCTTCATCTACTGGGGCTGGGACACCTGCCTCGCCCTCAACGAGGAGACCAAGGACCCCAAGCGCATCCCGGGTCGTGCGGCGCTGCTCACCACGATCATCCTGCTGTTCACCTACGTGTCGGTGACGATCGCCGCGATGATGTACGCGGGGCTCGGCGAGGACGGCACGGGGCTGGGCAACGCCGACAACGCGGACGACTTCTTCCTCGCGATCAAGGACGGACTGCTCGGCCCGTGGGGCTGGCTGCTGGTGGTCGCGGTGCTGATCTCGGCGGTGTCCTCGACGCAGACGACCATCCTGCCCACCGCCCGCGGCACGCTCGCGATGGGCGTCTACCGCGCGCTCCCCGCGCGCTTCAAGACCGTGCATCCCGTCTACAAGACGCCCTCGTTCTCCACGATCGTGGGCGGCACGGTCGCCATCTGCTACTACGTCGGCATGACGCTGATCAGCGACAACATCCTGCAGGACTCGATCCTGTCGCTCGGGCTCGCGATCGCGTTCTACTACGCCATCACCGGCTTCGCGTGCGTCTGGTACTACCGACGCGACCTCGGCCGCTCCACGCGCGACCTGTGGTTCAAGGGCATCTTCCCCCTGCTGGGCGCCCTCATGCTGACGTTCGCGTTCGTGCAGTCGGCGATCGACATGTACGACGTGGACTACGGCAACTCGGTGCTGCTGGGCATCGGCGGGACGTTCGTGGTCGGCATCGGAGCCCTGCTCGTCGGCGTCGTGCTCATGTTCGTCTGGTTCGTATTCCCGCGCTCGAAGCCGTTCTTCCAGGGGCGCGCCCTCAACCGCGAGACCCCCGTCCTCGTGCCCGACGAGCCGGGCGACATCGTCCGCTCCATCGACGGCGGCATCTGACCTCCCCGGCTCCCGGCCGGGCCCGAGCGGCCCGCGCCGGCCCGGCATCCGCACCCTCATCACCACGACTAAGGAACACCATGCGTATCCTCATCGTCGGCGCCGGCGGCGTCGGCTCGGCCGCCGTCCGCATCGCCGTGCGTCGCGACTTCTTCGAGAAGCTCGTCATCGCCGACTACGACCCGGCGCGCCCGCAGGCGCTCGTCGCCGAGGTCGCCGACCCGCGGGTAGAGGCGGCCCAGGTCGACGCCTCCCGTGCCGACGCGGTGGCCGGGCTCATCGAGGCCCACGGCATCACCCACGTGCTCAACGCCGTGGACCCCCGCTTCGTCATGCCGATCTTCGACGGCGCGCTCGCCGCCGGCGCGACCTACCTCGACATGGCGATGAGCCTCTCGACGCCGCACCCCGAGCAGCCGCACGCGCTGCCGGGGGTGAAGCTCGGCGACGAGCAGTTCGCCAAGGACGACCAGTGGAAGGATGCCGGTCGGCTCGCGCTCGTCGGCATCGGCGTCGAGCCGGGGCTGTCGGACGTGTTCGCCCGCTACGCCGAGGATCACCTGTTCAGCGAGATCGACGAGCTGGGCGTGCGCGACGGAGCGAACCTCGTCGTCGCCGGATACGACTTCGCGCCCTCGTTCTCGATCTGGACGACGATCGAGGAGTGCCTCAACCCGCCGGTCATCTACGAGGAGGACCGCGGCTGGTACACGACGGCGCCGTTCAGCGAGCCCGAGGTGTTCGACTTCCCCGACGGCATCGGCCCGGTCGAGTGCGTCAACGTCGAGCACGAGGAGGTGCTCCTCATGCCGCGGTGGACCACGGCCAAGCGCGTGACCTTCAAGTACGGGCTGGGCGACGAGTTCATCGGCGTGCTGAAGACGCTGCACAAGCTCGGTCTGGACAGCACCGAGAAGGTGAACGTCAAGGGCGTCGAGGTGTCGCCGCGCGATGTCGTCGCCGCGTGCCTGCCCGATCCGGCGACCATCGGCGACAAGATGAGCGGCAAGACCTGCGCGGGCGTCTGGGTGACCGGCACCGGCGTCGACGGCCGTCCCCGCTCGACCTACCTCTACCACGTGGCCGACAACGAGCAGACGATGCGCGAGTACGGCTCCCAGGCGGTCGTCTGGCAGACGGCCATCAACCCGGTCATCGCCCTCGAGCTGCTCGCGACCGGCGTCTGGACCGGCACCGGCGTGCTCGGCCCCGAGGCCTTCGACGCGAAGCCCTTCCTCGATCTGCTCGCGGCGCCGGCGCCCGGCGGCTACGGCTCTCCGTGGGGCATGGAGGACAAGCCCGTCTGAGCCGTCGGCGGACGCGGGCGGCGTCCGCGGTGGAAGGATGGACAGATGGCCACCCACGTGATCACCGGAGCGGGCTCCGGCATCGGCACCCTCATCGCAGAGCGGCTCGCGGCGCGCGGCGACCGGCTCGTGCTGGTCGTGCGCGACCGCGCGCGGGCGGACGACCTCGTCCGCGCCTTCCCCGGCAGCATCCCGATCGTCGCCGACCTCGCGCACCCCGAGACGATCGCCGACGCGGTGCGGGATGCCGCGGCGGTCCCCGACCGCATCGACGCGGTGATCCATGCGGCGGGCATCGTGGAGCTCGGGCGGGTCGGCGACCTGCCGGTGTCGGCGTGGACGAGCCAGCTGGCCGTCAACCTCGTGGCGCCCGCCGAGCTCACCCGCGTGCTGCTGCCCCGGGTGCGTGCGGCACGCGGCCAGGTGCTGTTCGTCAACTCGGGGGCGGGCCTCACGGCGCATCCGAACTGGGCGGCGTACGCGGCGTCCAAGCACGGGCTCAAGGCACTCGCCGATGCCCTGCGCGGCGAGGAGGCCGAGCACGGCGTGCGCGTCACGACGGTGTACCCCGGGCGCACCGCGACGCCCATGCAGGCGGAGGTGCATGCGCAGGAGGGCGCCGCCTACGACCCCGATCGGTGGATCGACCCGGCCTCGGTGGCGACGGCCGCGCTCACGGCGCTCGACCTGCCGCGCGACGCGGTCATCAGCGACCTGACGGTGCGGCCCGGCCCCCGATGACCGCCCCGTCCGCGTCCGGCGCCGACGTCCCCGTCGGGCCGGGACTGCTCGATGCGATCCTCGACGACGCCCGCCGCCGGCTCGTGGGCACGCCGAAGGAGCGGCTCGGCGACTGGGCGCACGCCCGCCGCCTGCTCGGGTTCGGCCGCGCGCCGCGCATCGTGCCGGTGGGTGAGGCGTGGCACGTCGGCGTCCTGCTGATCGGGGATGCCGACCTCTTCGCGACCGGCGAGGTGCTGCGCGCCCGCACCGAGGCGATCCGCGGCTACACCGCCGAGGCGCAGCGCGCCCGCTCCGAGCGTGCCGCCGCCGCGGCGCGCGGCGGGTTCGCCGACGGCGAGGTCCTGCACCTCGGTGCGACGGCGATCGACCTCGACGCCGTGCGCCGCGGGGAGGCGTCGGGCCCGCTGGCGCTGGTCGACGGCATCCCGCTCGTGACGTGGACGCCGGCCGGCGCGCGCCGCCCCCTGGCGGACTACCTGGACGATCAGCTCTCGCTGCGCTGACCCTCGCCCCGCGGATGCCGCGCCCTCCGGCGCGCGGGTGCCGCGCCTCAGACGTCGGCGCGGATCGGCCGCACGACGCGGCACGGGTTGCCCACCGCGACGACCCCGGCAGGGATGTCGCGCGTGACCACCGATCCGGCTCCGATGATGCTGTCGCTGCCGATCGTCACGCCCGGCAGGATCGTGACCGAGCCGCCGAGCCAGACGTTGTCGCCGATCGTGACGGCGGACGCGCGCTCCCATCCCTCCCGGCGGAGGGTGGGATCCTCGGCGTGGTTGGGCGTGTAGATGCTGCAGCGGGGCCCGATGAGGCAGTCGGCGCCGATCGTGACGTAGCCGCCGCCGACCACGAGGAAGTCCTTGTTGAGGAAGGTGCGGTCGCCGATCGTGAGCCCGATGCCGTAGTCGAGGTTGAGCGGCGGACGGAAGTCGATGCCGGATCCGGCGCCCGGCACGAGCTCGTGGAACAGGCGCTGGGCCTCGGCGGGGTCGTCGAAGAAGATCCGGTTGATCCGGGCGCACGTCGACTGGGCGTGCCAGGTGAGATCGGGCAGTGATGCCGAGGCGCGGTAACGGATCCCGTCGCCGGCGAAGAGCGCGCGCACGTCCGCGTCGTCTGCGATCAGCGCGGCGAGATCCATATTTGTTGTCATATGGAACATATTAGTGGGAGGATGGCCGTACGGCGATGTCGCCGCAGAACAACGGGAGCCGTCATGACCATCGCCCGCGCCGCCGTCGACCTCGACGTCACCGGTCCGCAGATCAGCCGCCACCTCTACGGGCACTTCGCCGAACATCTCGGCCGGTGCATCTACGGCGGCTTCTGGGTGGGGGAGGAGTCGCCGATCCCGAACGAGCGCGGCATCCGCCTCGACGTCGTGGAGGCCCTGCGCCGCCTGCACGTGCCCAACCTCCGGTGGCCCGGCGGATGCTTCGCCGACGAGTACCACTGGCGCGACGGCATCGGGCCCCGCGATGAGCGCCCGACGATGGTCAACACGAACTGGGGCGACGTCGTCGAGGACAACGCGTTCGGCACGCACGAGTTCATGGACCTCTGCGACCTGCTCGGGGCCGAGCCCTACGTCAACGGCAACGTCGGCAGCGGCACGGTGCAGGAGATGAGCGAGTGGGTCGAGTACCTCACCCGCTCCGGCGACAGCCCGATGGCGCGTCTGCGCCGCGAGAACGGTCGCGACGAGCCCTGGCGGGTGCCGTTCTGGGGCCTCGGCAACGAGGCCTGGGGATGCGGCGGCCACATGACGCCGGAGTACTACACATCGCTCGCCCGCCGGTACGCGACCTTCTGCCGCGAGCACGACGGCAACCGGCTGTACCGCATCGCCGCGGGCGCGGCCGACGACGACGTGCGCTGGACGCACGCGCTCATGGCCTCGGCGACGTCGTCGAACGCGCCCGACCCGCAGCCGTCCCCGTTCCAGGCGATCTCGTTCCACTACTACACGCACGCCGGCACCGGCATCCAGAAGGAGTCGGCCACGACGTTCTCCCGCGACGAGTACGTGCGCACGATCGGCAAGGCCTACGAGATCGAGCGCGTGATCCGCGCCCACGAGGCGGTCATGGACGCCTACGACCCCGAGCGGTCGATCGACCTCGTGTGCGACGAGTGGGGCACCTGGTGGAGCGTGGAGCCCGGCACCAACCCCGGCTTCCTCTTCCAGCAGAACACGGTGCGCGACGCGCTGGTCGCCGGCATCCACTTCGACGTGTTCCACCGCCACGCGGCGCGCCTGCGCATGGCGAACATCGCCCAGACCCTCAACGTGCTGCAGGCGATGATCCTCACCGACGATGACGGCGGGCTCGTGCTGACACCGACCTACCACGTGTACGAGATGAACGTCGGCCACCACGACGCGCAGTCCGTGCCCGCCCACGTCGTGTCGGTTCCCTCCGTCGGCGTCGACGGCGCGGAGCTGCCGGCGCTGTCGCTGTCGGCATCCACGAAGGACGGCGCGGCGCTCCTGTCGCTCACGCACGTCGGCGTCGACGGCCCGCTCGCGGTCGAGATCGACCTGCGCGGCCGCGCCGCGACGCTCACCCGCGCCCGGGTGCTCACCGGCGCGGACGCCGCGGCCCACAACACGCCGGAGAGCCCCGACGTCGTCCGCCCGGTGCCGCTGGACGCGTCGATCGACGACGGCGTCCTGCGCCTGCAGCTGCCCCCGCACGCCTTCGCGACCGTCGAGCTCGCCCTCGCCTGATCGACGCGTGAGAACGGCCCGCCCCGGGAGGGGCGGGCCGTCCGATCGAGCGGCGGAAGAGACGAGAGACCGCTACTCGACGTGGGTGGCCACGGTGCGCGCGTCCGCGGCGGTGACCCGGTGCACGTCGCCCGTGAGGGTGACCGTCGCGGCCGTCTCGCGGTCGGCGACCGACGCGCCGACCCACAGGTCGACGCGGCCCGGCTCCACGATCCGGATGCCGTCCCGTCCCGTGAACGCCAGGCGCGCCGTCGGCACGTCGAAGCGGACCGTGGCGGACGCCCCCGGTGCCAGGCTCACCCGCGCGTAGCCGAGCAGCTGCGCGACCGGGCGGACGACGCTCGCGTGCACGTCGTGCGCGTACAGCTGCACGATCTCGGTGCCGGCGCGGTCACCGGTGTTGGCGACCGTCACGGTCACCGTCAGCTCGTCGCCCGCGGCGACCTCCTCGGGTGCCGACAGGCCCGTGCGCGCGAAGGTCGTGTAACCGAGCCCGAAGCCGAAGGGTCGCACCGGCGTGCTGTCGGCGCTCGTCACCTCGCTGTCGCCGCCGAGGATCGGATGCAGGTACGAGAACGGCTGCGCGCCCGCCGACCGTGGCAGCGAGACGGGCAGCCGCCCCGACGGGGCGACGGCGCCCGTGAGCACGCGGGCGATCGCCGTGCCGCCCTCCTCGCCCGGGAAGAACGCCTGCACGACGGCCGAGGGGGCCGAGCCCGCGTCGCCGTCCAGCGCCCAGGCCAGAGCGTAGGGTCGGCCGGTGACCACCACGAGCACGACCGGCGTGCCCGTCGCGGCGACCGCCTCGGCGAGCTCGCGCTGCACCCCCGGCAGCTCGAGGCTCTCCGCATCGTTGCCCTCGCCGACCGTGCCGCGTCCGAACAGCCCGGCCCGGTCGCCGACCACGACGATCGCCACGTCGGCGGATGCCGCGGCATCCACCGCGGCGGCGAAGCCCGAGCGGTCATCGCCCTCGACGTCGCAGCCGGCGACCGACACGATCGCGGCCTCCGGCAGCTCGGCCCGAAGGGCCTCGGCGACCGTCGGGATCGCGAACCCGTACGGCGTGCCCGGGTGGTGGGCCAGCACGTGGTTGGCGAAGGAGTAGCAGCCCATGAGCGCCGACGCGTCGTGGCCGTTCGGCCCGATCACGGCCACGCGCCCGGGACGGGCCAGCGGCAGCGTGCCGTCGTTCGACAGCAGCACCAGCGAGCGCTCGGCCAGCTCGCGCGCGACGGCGCGGTGGGCGGGGGAGTCGAGGTCGACGGCGGTCGGCGGCGCGCTGTCGTCGGGATCGAGCAGGCCGAGCTCCTCCTTCTGTGCGAGCACGCGCGCCAGCGCGCGGTCGACGAGCGCCTCGTCGATGCGACCGTCGCGCAGGCCCTCCCGCAGCGGGGCCGCGTACGCGTCGCCGCTGGGCAGCTCCACGTCGATGCCGGCCGTCAGGGCCAGGCGCGCCGCCTCGGTGCGGTCGGCGGCGACGGCGTGCATCGTCTGGAGGAACGCGATCGCGAAGTAGTCCGACACCACGACGCCGTCGAAGCCCCACTCGCCGCGGAGCAGATCGGTGAGCAGTCGCGGATCGGAGGCGACGGGGATGCCGTCCACGTCCGTGTACGAGTTCATCACCGACCGCGCCCCGCCGTCGCGCACCGCCATCTCGAAGGGCGGCAGGAACACGTCGGCGAGCTCGCGCGGACCGGCGTGCACGGGTGCGTGGTTGCGACCCGCCTGCGACGCGGAGTAGCCGACGAAGTGCTTCAGGGTCGCGTGCACCCCGGCATCCTGGATGCCGCGGACGTAGGCCGTCGCGATCGTGCCCACGACGTACGGGTCTTCCGAGATGCACTCGTCCACCCGCCCCCAGCGCGGATCGCGGATGACGTCCAGCACCGGTGCGAGGGTCTGGTGCACGCCCAGCTCGCGCATCGTGTCGCCGATGAGGCGGCCCATGCGCTCGACGAGCTCGGGGTCGAACGCGGCGCCCCACGCGAGCGGCGTCGGGAAGGTCGCCGCCTTCCAGGCCGCGAGACCCGTCAGCGACTCCTCGTGCACGATCGCGCCGATGCCGTGGCCCGATGCCGCGCGCAGCCGCTGCTGCTGGTCCCACAGCCAGCTCGCGCGCTCCGCGGCATCCACCGGCCGGGTGCCGTAGACGCGCGTGAGGTGACCGAGCCCGTGGGCGGAGGCCTGCTCGTACCGGTCGGAGGCGGTCGTCTCGCCGGCCCGCATCTCGTCGGCCAGGGGCGCCACCGCCTCATCGCCCTGGTCGACCCAGAAGCCCACCAGCTGCGCGACCTTCTGGTCGGGCGTCATGTCGGCCATGAGGGCGGCCACCCGTGGCGAGACCGGCTGGACGAGACGGCGGTCGAGGGAGTTGTCGGAGATCGTCATGCGGATCAGCCCTTCACGGCGCCCGTGAGGCCGCCGACGATACGACGCTCGAACAGGCTGAAGAACAGCAGCGCGGGGAGCATCGACAGAGAGGTGAAGGCCAGCACCTTGGCGGTGTCGACCGAGTACTGGGACGAGAACGCCTGCACGCCGAGCGGCAGGGTGAAGCTCGCCTCGTTGTTGAGGATGAACAGGGGCAGAAGGTAGCTGTTCCAGCTGCCGATGAACGCCAGGATGCCGACGGTGATGACGCCCGGCACCGACAGCGGCAGCACCATGCGCCAGAAGAAGCCCAGGCGGCTGCACCCGTCGATGAACGCGGCCTCCTGGATCTCGTCGGGGATCGCCCGGAGGAACGGCACCAGGATGATGATGGTCGTCGGCAGCGCGAACGCGATCTGGGGCAGGATGATCCCGGCCAGCGAGTTCATGAGACCGAGGTCGCGGATCACGATGTACAGCGGGGTGATCGCGACCGTGATCGGGAACATCAGCCCGGCGGCGAACAGCGCGTAGAGCGCGCCGCGCCCGCGGAACGGGTAGCGCGCGATGACGTAGCTCGCCATGAGTCCCAGCGCGACGACGCCCGCGGTGGTGGCCGTCGCCGCGATCAGCGAGTTGAGCACCTGACGCCAGAACTGCGGACCCGTGAGCACCGTGAGGTAGTTCTGCACGTTCCACGGGTCGGGCCAGCCGGCGGGATCGACCGTGATCTGCGAATTGCTGCGGAACCCGCCGATGACGATGTAGAGCACCGGGGCGAGCATGAGGGCGATGACGACGAGCGCGATGAAGTAGACGAGCGGGCTGCCCCAGGGCAGGCGCTCCTTCGCGCGGCGGCGTGCGGGCCCGCGGCCGGCGGCGCCGGTCGCGAGGGTGGCGGTGTCGACGGTGAGCGCGCTCATCGGGTCTTCTTCCCTTCGGTGATGGCGCCGGCCGTGTCGCGGCGCAGCACGAAGCGCTGGTAGATCAGGGCGACGACGAGCGAGATGACGAAGATGACGACGGCGACGGCGTTGCCGAAGCCGAAGTTGCCGGCGTTGCGGCCGTTGACGACCATGTAGGTCGCCATCGTGGAGGTGCCCGCCGTCGAGGCGACGTACTGGCCCCAGATGATGTAGACGAGGTCGAACAGCTGCAGGGCGCCGATGATCGACAGGAACGCCCAGATGCGCAGGGTGGGCGCCAGCAGCGGCAGCGTGATGCGCCAGTGGGCCTGCCAGTATCCCGCGCCGTCGAGGGCGGCGGCCTCGTAGAGCTCCTCCGGGATGCCCTGGAGCCCCGCGAGGAAGAGGATGACGGCGAAGCCGACGTACTTCCAGGTGAGGATGGCCATGAGCGTCCAGATGGCGATCGCCGGATCGGAGATCCAGTCGTGGGCGAGCGCGCCGAGCCCCCAGCTCTCCAGCAGGCCGTTCAGCGCTCCCTGTGTCTGCAGCATGAGCCCGAAGCCCGTGCCGACGACGACCTCGGCGATGACGTACGGCACGAAGATGAGGACGCGGATGAGGGACTGCCCCCGCATCCGGCGGTTCAGCAGCAGTGCCAGCAGCACCGCGACCGGCCCCTGCAGCACGATGGAGGCGATGACGATGAAGCCGTTGTGGCCGAGCGCCTCGAGGAAGGTCGGATCGGTGAGGATCGTCAGATAGTTCTGCAGGCCGACGAAGTCGGTGGGGGCGCCGTAGCCCTGCCACCGGAAGAAGCCGTAGTAGGCCGCCATCGCGACCGGGAAGATCACGAAGCCGAGGAACATGATCAGCGCCGGCCCGACGAGCAGCGCGATCTCGAATCTCCCGGCCCAGCCCAGTCCACGGGGACGGCGGCGCGGCGTGGGGGGGGGCGGCGTCACGCCGCCCCCGCCGTGCTGCGCGAGATCCGTCTCCGGGTCGGTGACGGCCACGGAGGTCTCGCGGAGGGACACGATCCGATCAGCCCTTCTTGGCCGCGTCGGTGACCGACTGGATCATCTGCTGCGGGTTGCTCTTGCCCGCGAGCAGGTCGACCACGGCCACGTTCAGCGCGTTGCCGACGTTCTGGCCGAGGACGGTGTCGAGCCACTGCGAGACGAACGGCGCCTTGTTGTAGGCGGCGAGCACCTCCTGGAGGTAGGGCTCCTTGACGGCGGCCTGGGCGGTCTTGTTGACCGGCGGGGCGCTGAAGGCCGCGTAGTACGCCTCCTGCTGGTCGGCCGACGCGATGAAGTTCAGGAAGTCCGCGCACTCCTTGGGCGCCTTGGCCGAGCACGAGTAGCCGTCGACGCCACCCATCATCGATCCCGGCTCACCCTGACCGCCGGAGACCTCCGGGAAGGGGAACCACGCCAGGTCGGGGAGGGGCTTCTCGTCGGGGGTGAGCGAGGCGATCACACCCGGGTCCCAGGCGCCCATGAGCTCCATCGCGGCCTGGTGGTTGGCGACGAGACCGGCGGAGCTGCCGGCGCCCTGCTGGGCGGAGGTGGTGAGGAAGCCTTCGTTGAACGGCTTCGTCGCGGCGAAGTCGTTGAGGTCTTCGGCGGCCTTCAGCCAGCATCCGTCGCTGAAGTCCTTCGAGTCGCCGGTCTTCTCGATGGTCTGGGGGCTGCACTCGCGCAGGGCGAAGTTGTAGTACCAGTGCGCGGCGGGCCAGGCGTCCTTCGCGCCGAGCGCGATCGGGGCGACGCCCGCGGTCTTGAGCTTGTCGACGGCCGACTCGAGGTCGCTGATCGTCGTCGGGGCGGTCGTGATGCCGGCCTTGGTGAAGAGGTCGGAGCTGTACCAGAAGCCGCTCGGCAGCACCGCCAGCGGCATCGCCCAGATCTTGTCCTGGTAGGTCTCGGCCTTGAACGAGCCCTCGGAGATCTCGGACTTCGCGGTGTCGCCGATCTTGTCGGTGAGGTCCATGAGCTGGCCCGCCTGCACCATCGCCGCGAGCTTTCCGCCGCCGCGCTGCAGGAAGATGTCGGGAGCGTCGCCCGCGTTGAGGGCGGTCTGCAGCTTGCCGTCCATGTCCTCGTTCTGCACCGACTGCATCGTGATGGTGACGTTCGGGTTCGCCTTCTCGAAGGCCGCGATGGCGTCCTTCCAGAACTGCTGGCCGGGGCCCGTGGTCGAGTTCTGCCACAGCGTCATCTCGACCTTGCCGTCGGCGTTGGTGTCGCCCGACCCGCCGCTGCAGGCGCTCAGACCGAGCGTGCCCGCGACCAGGAGCGCCGCTCCGGTCAGGATCTTGTTCGCCTTCATGTGATTCCTGTCCTCCTCATTGAGCCTCACCCCGGTCATTCGGGGCACGGAGTATTCCGGTGAACGCGTTCGGGCCGGAATGAGCACCAGTGTGACCATTTGTTGTCAACGACGTCAAACGTTTTCAAAAACCTTTTCAATAACGTTTCCGCGCCCGTAGTATCACCCACGTGAGTCGCAGAGCCACCATCCATGACGTCGCCGCGGCCGCCGGTGTGTCCGTGGCCACGGTTTCCAAAGCGGTCAACGGTCGATACGGCGTGGCGAGCGAGACCGTGTCGCGCGTGCTCGACGCCGTGGCCGAGCTCGGGTACGAGTCGAGCCTGGTCGCCAGCAGCATGCGCTCGCGCCGGACCGGCGTCGTGGGCGTGCTGGTGTCGGACTTCGAGCCGTTCAGCGCCGAGGTGCTCAAGGGGGTCGGCGCCGCGCTGAGCGGGCATCGCTACGACCTGCTGGCCTACAGCGGCGCCCGCGACGCCGACCCGCAGGGGTGGGAGCGGCGCTCGCTCAGCCGGCTCAGCGGCACGCTGATCGACGCGGCGATCATGGTCACCCCGACCGTGGTGGGTGTGAACGCCGACGTCCCGATCGTCGCCGTCGACCCCCACGCGGGCCGGGTGGACATCCCCTCGGTCGAATCCGACAGTCTCACCGGCGGCTTCGAGGCGACGATGCACCTCATCGAGCTCGGCCACCGCCGCATCGGCTACCTCGCGGGCCGCCCCGAGCTGCGCTCCTCGGAGATGCGCGAGGCGGGCTACCGCCGTGCACTGCGTCAGTCCGGCATCCGCTTCGATCCCGCCCTCGTGGCCGTCGGAATGTACGACCCCGACACGGTGCGCGTCGTCGGACGCGCCCTGTTGCAGCAGCCCGACCGCCCGACCGCGGTGTTCGCGGCCAACGACCGCACCGCGCTCGGACTGATCGACGTCGCGGCGGAGCTCGGGCTCGACGTCCCGGGGGATCTGTCGGTGATCGGCTTCGACGACATCCCCGAGGCGTTCCTCACCGCGCGCCCGCTGAGCACGGTGCGCCAGCCCATCCAGCGTCTCGGCGCCGAGGCGGCGCGGATGCTGGTCACCATGCTGACCGGGGCCACCCCGGAGGCGACGCACCTGGTGCTCCCGACGCGCCTGATCCCGCGGGCGACGACCGCTCCGCTGCGCTGACGCACGGTCCGGTCGCCGCCGTCCGGGGTGCGCGGCGCCGGTCGCTCCCGGCGTCGGACCGTCACGCGGGCGTGAGTGGATCGGTCAGCAGCGCCTCGAACGCGATCTCGGCGGCGCCGACGAGCAGGCGGTCGGGGCCGAGGTCGGCCGGGCGCAGCTGCAGGTCCTCGGCGTTCATCGCCATGGCCTGCGCGCGCACGGCGGACAGGAGGGCCTCGGCATCCTGATCCAGGATCGTCGCGAGGAAGCCGCCCAGCACGACGGTCGACGGGTTGAGCACGTTGACGGCGTTGGCGAGCGCCGTCGCCAGGATGCGGCGCTGGCGCTCGACCTCGGCGGCCACCTCCACACTGCGCGATTCGCGGATCGCCCGCTCGAGCGTCGGCTCGTCCGCGCTGTGCAGACCGACGACGGCGAGCAGTCGCGACCGGCTCACCTCGTCCTCCAGCGTGCCCTGCGCGCCGGAGCGGCGGTCGGCGGGCTGTGCGATCCCGGGGCGGTTCTGGCCCAGCTCGCCCGCGTAGCCGCCGGCGCCGCGCACGAGGCGCCCGCCGATCACCAGCCCGCCGCCGATGCCGCTCGCGCCGCCGTTGAGGTAGATCAGGTCGCTCACGTCGCGGCCCGCGCCGTACATGCTCTCGGCGAGGGCGCCGAGCGTGGCGTCGTTGTCGATCGCGACCGGCAGCCCGCTCGCGCGGGCGAGGGTGTCGCGTAGCGGGGCGTCGGTCCAGTCGAGATGCGGCGCGCGGCGCACCAGGCCGTCGGCGGTGCGCACGAGGCCGGGCACGGCCACGCCGATGCCCGCGATGCGGTGGGCGGCGAGCTCGCCCGCGCGCCACCGGTCGGTGACGCCGGTGGTGAGCTCGACGGCCTGCGCGGCCGAGATCAGTCCCTCCAGCTCGATGCGCTCGCGCAGCACGATCGTGCGATCGAGCCCGATCGCCGCCACGGTGAGCGCGTCCACCTCGGGGTTCACCGCGATCGCGACGACGTCCGGCGCGGCCGCGACGGAGGGGGAGGGGCGCCCGACGCGGCGATGCACCTCCGGGGCGCCCTCGCTGGCGAGTCCCGCCGCGACGAGGTCGGCGACGAGGGCCCCGATCGTGGAGCGGTTCAGACCCGTCGACTCGGTCAGGGCGGCACGCGAGAGCGGGCCGTCTTCGTGCACGAGCCGCAGCACCCGTGAGAGGTTGGCGCGACGGACGCCCTCGACGGTTCCCTCTGCGCGTGCCACGCGTCCACCCTAGAGGCGCGGATGCCGGTGGGCGTGGTGGACGGAGGGTGCGTCGTGGTATAGGTTGTGACTAACAACAAAACTCCCTCACGGGAGTCCTCGCGAAGGAGCGCCATGACCGTCCCGACCCCCGCCGACAAGTTCACCTTCGGTCTCTGGACCATCGGCTACAACGGCACCGACCCGTTCGGCGGGCCGACCCGTCCGCCGCTCGACGTCGTCCACGCGGTCGAGAAGCTCGCCGAGCTCGGCGCGTACGGCCTCACCTTCCACGACGACGACCTGTTCGCGTTCGGCTCCTCCGAGGCGGACCGGCAGCATCAGATCGACCGGCTGAAGGGCGCGCTGGGCGCGACCGGCCTCACCGTGCCGATGGTCACGACCAACCTCTTCAGCGCCCCCGTCTTCAAGGACGGCGGGTTCACCTCGAACGACCGCGACGTGCGTCGCTTCGCGATCCGCAAGGTGCTGCGCCAGATCGACCTCGGCGCCGAGCTGGGCGCGCAGACCTTCGTGATGTGGGGCGGCCGCGAGGGCGCCGAGTACGACTCCGCGAAGGACATCCGCCAGGCGCTGGAGCGCTACCGCGAGGCCGTCAACTTCCTCGGCGACTACGTGGTCGACAAGGGCTACGACATCCGCTTCGCGATCGAGCCGAAGCCGAACGAGCCGCGCGGCGACATCCTGCTGCCGACCGTGGGTCACGCCCTCGCGTTCATCGACTCGCTCGAGCGTCCCGAGCTCGTCGGCCTCAACCCCGAGGTCGGCCACGAGCAGATGGCCGGGCTGAACTTCGCGGCCGGCATCGCGCAGGCGCTGTACCACGGCAAGCTCTTCCACATCGACCTCAACGGCCAGCGCGGCATCAAGTACGACCAGGACCTCGTGTTCGGTCACGGCGACCTGCACAACGCGTTCGCGCTGGTCGACCTGCTCGAGAACGGCGGCCCGAACGGCGGGCAGTCGTACGAGGGTCCCCGTCACTTCGACTACAAGCCGTCGCGCACCGAGGACGAGACGGGTGTCTGGGACTCGGCAGCCGCCAACATGCGCACCTACCTGCTGCTGAAGGAGCGTGCGGCCGCGTTCCGCGCCGACCCCGAGGTGCAGGAGGCGCTCGCCGCCGCGCGCGTCGCGGAGCTCGCACAGCCGACGTTCGCCGAGGGGGAGAGCTACGACGACTTCGTCGCCGACCGCTCCGCCTACGAGGACTTCGACACCGACGCGTACCTCGGCGGCAAGGGCTTCGGCTTCGTGCGGCTGCAGCAGCTCGCGACCGAGCACCTGCTCGGCGCGCGCTGACCCCGGCATCCGCCCGCGTCCGCGCGTGAGACCCTGGCCGTCCGGCGGGGTCTCACGCGCGGACGCCCCCGACTCACGAAGAGATGAGGATGCCGACATGGCACTCGTGATGGGCGTCGACAGCTCGACGCAGTCCTGCAAGGTCGTCATCGTCGACGCCGCGACGGGCGCCGTCGTGCGCACGGGGCGCGCGTCGCATCCCGACGGCACGAGCGTCGATCCCGAGGCGTGGTGGGTCGCTCTGCAGGCGGCGATCGCGGATGCCGGCGGCATCGCCGACGTCGCCGCCTGGGCGATCGGCGGGCAGCAGCACGGCATGGTCGCCCTCGACGCGCAGGGTCGGGTCGTGCGCGACGCCCTGCTGTGGAACGACACCCGCTCGGCGGCGGCGGCGGCGGATCTGATCGCCGAGTTCGGCGCCGACGCCCTGGCCGCGCGCACGGGAGTCGTGCCGGTGGCCTCCTTCACGATCACGAAGCTCCGGTGGCTGCGCGACGCCGAACCCGACAACGCCGCGGCCGTCGCCGCCGTGGCGCTCCCGCACGACTGGCTGACGTGGCGGCTGCGCGGCTACGGCCCCGTCGCCGACGGCGCCCCGGCGTTCGACGAGCTGATCACCGATCGCTCCGACGCGTCGGGCACCGGTTACTGGGATCCGGCGACCGACGGCTACGACCGCGCGCTGCTCGTCGCCGCCCTCGGCCACGACGCCGCGCTGCCGCGGGTGCTCGGCCCGCTCGAGTCGGTCGCGGATGCCGACGGGCGCCGCGTCGGCGCGGGCGCGGGCGACAACGCGGCGGCGGCCTTCGGGGTCGGAGCCGGTGTCGGCGATGTCGTCGTGTCGATCGGGACCAGCGGCACGGTGTTCGCGGTCAGCGCGGAGCGGACGATCGACCCGTCCGGCACCGTCGCGGGCTTCGCCGATGCCGACGGCCACTTCCTCCCGCTGGTGGCGACGCTCAACGCCGCGCGCGTGCTGGACGTGACCGCCCGGCTGCTCGCCGTCGACCACGACGGGCTCAGCGCGCTCGCGCTGGCCGCGGCATCCGGGGCCGGCGGGCTGCGGCTGCTGCCCTACTTCGAAGGCGAGCGCACACCGAACCTGCCCGACGCGACCGCGGAGCTGACCGGGATGACGCTCGCCTCCACGACGCGCGAGAACCTCGCCCGCGCCGCCGTCGAGGGGATGCTGCGCGGGCTCGCCGCCGGCCTCGACGCGATCCGCGGGCTCGGCGTGCCGATCGAGCGCGCGCTGCTCGTCGGCGGCGGGGCGCAGTCGGCGGCCGTCCGCCGCATCGCGCCCGACGTGCTGGGCGTGCCGGTCGAGGTGCCCGCACCGGGGGAGTACGTCGCGCTCGGCGCCGCCCGCCAAGCCGCCCGCCTCCTCCCCGCCTGACGGCATCCCC
>NZ_JBXAFF010000052.1:0-17861 GCF_058792815.1 Microbacterium sp. MPR-TSA4 | reverse complement strand
CCCCCACCCACCCCCGACCATCGGCTGGTTTTTCACGACACGCGTGGCCACGCGTCACGGCACCGAAACGCACGGCATCCATGATTGCGGGATGACGCACAACGAGCCGACGTCCGGGTTGGACCCGGAGGACGCCCGCGAGAACGCGCGCGAGCTGACGGGCGATCGCACCGAAGCGGTGCAGGACTTCTCCAGCGAGGATGCGGGCTACCACAAGACCCTGCGCCCGCGACAGATCCAGATGATCGCGATCGGCGGCGCCATCGGCACCGGTCTGTTCATGGGCGCCGGTGGCCGTCTCGCCTCGAGCGGACCGTCGCTGATCCTGGTCTACGCGGTCTGCGGCTTCTTCGCGTTCCTCATCCTGCGCGCGCTCGGGGAGCTCGTGCTGCACCGCCCGTCGTCGGGGTCGTTCGTGTCCTACGCCCGCGAGTTCTACGGCGAGAAGCTCGCGTTCGGCGCCGGGTGGATGTACTTCCTCAACTGGGCGATGACCTCGATCGTCGACGTGACCGCGGCCGCCCTCTACGTCAAGTTCTGGGCGCAGTACTGGGAGCCGCTGCAGCAGATCCCGCAGTGGCTGATCGCCCTCGTGGCCCTTGTCGTCGTGCTGTCGCTGAACCTGGTGAGCGTCAAGCTCTTCGGCGAGATGGAGTTCTGGTTCGCCCTCATCAAGGTCGCGGCCCTCGTGATCTTCCTCATCGTCGGCACCTGCTTCCTGATCTTCGGCGGCGCGACGGATGTCGGGCCCACCGGCTTCAGCGTCATCTCGGACAACGGCGGTCTCTTCCCGATGGGTGTCGTCGCACCCCTGCTGGCCATCTCCGGCGTGGTCTTCGCCTACGCGGCCATCGAACTCGTCGGCACGGCCGCCGGCGAGACGGAGAACCCCGAGAAGGTCATGCCGAAGGCGATCAACACGGTCGTCATCCGCATCGCCGTCTTCTACGTCGGCTCGATCCTGCTGCTGTCGCTGCTGCTGCCGTTCGGCACCTACGAGGCCGGGCAGTCGCCGTTCGTCACCTTCTTCTCGCACATCGGCTCGCCGCAGACCGGCGCGATCGCCGGCTCGGTCATGAACTTCGTCGTCCTCACGGCGGCGCTGTCGAGCCTCAACGCGGGCCTGTACTCGACGGGCCGCATCCTGCGCTCGATGTCGGTCAACGGGTCGGCGCCGGCGTTCACCGCGGCGATGAGCCGCAACGGCGTGCCATACGGCGGCATCCTGCTGACGGCCGTCATCACGCTCGCGGGCGTCGGCATCAACGCGCTCTGGCCGTCGCAGGCGTTCGAGATCGTGCTGGAGGTGTCGGCCCTCGGCATCATCGGCGGGTGGGCGACGATCATCCTCTGCCAGCTCAAGCTCGTGAAGTGGGCGAAGGAGGGCAGGCTCCAGCGGCCGTCGTTCCGTCTGTTCGGAGCGCCGTACACGTCGTACCTGACGCTGGCGTTCCTCTTCTTCGTGCTCGTGACGATGGGCTTCTCGGAGACGGGACGGTGGGTGCTCGCCTCGCTGATCGTGCTCATCCCGGCGCTGATCATCGGCTGGTTCGCCGCCCGCGGCAAGATCCAGGCGGCCGTCGCCGCGCGCGAGGGCTACACCGGCACCCATCCGGTCATCGCCGAGCGGCAGGCGACGGAAGCGGCCAAGCGGCGCCGCTGAGGTCGCGGCACGACCTGGCAGACTGGGCGCATGCGACGCTCCCGGACTCCGCGCGTCGCGCGGGGTGCCGTCGTCGCCTCCGTCGCGACGTTCACGGCGCTCGTGTCGCACGTCGTCGCCGGCGGGTCGGTTCCCGGACCGTTCGGGATCGTCGCCCCGTGGATGCTGGCGCTCATGGTGTCGACGCTCCTCGCCGGCCGGACGCTCTCCGCGGTGCGACTCGGGCTGAGCGTCGTGGCGAGCCAGCTGCTGTTCCACACCCTGTTCGTGATGGGCGCCCCCGTCTCCGGCGCCGCCCCGGCGATCTCGCACCACGATCACGGTGCGATGGCGATGTCCGCGGATGCCGTCACCACCACGTCTGCGAGCGCACTCGTGTCGGCGCTGTGCGCCGACCCGCTGATGTGGGCGCTGCACGCGGCGGCCGCGCTCGTCACGACCGCTGCGCTGTACCGCGGCGAGCGCACCATCCGCGCCCTGCTGCAGCTGGCCCGTGACATCCGCGCCTGGGCCCGCCGCGCGGTCGCGCGGGCCCGTACCGTCATCGCCCGTCCCGTTCCCGCCGCCCGTGCGGCCGACGCGGTCGCCTGGAGGGTCCGCCCCGCCGCGCACGTCGTCGACGGTCGCCGCCGCGGACCCCCGCTCGCCCCCGCGCTCTGATCCCTGTCCCCGCCCGCGACGCGATGTCCGGGCGCGGATCCGCTGTGCGCTCGCACCTGCGTCGTGAGCGCGCGATCGATCGGTGGTCGTTCCATGTCGTCTTCCCGTTTCCGCACCCGTCTTCGCACGCTGCTGCTCGCCGTGGCCCTCGCCGGCACGTCGGTGCTCGTCACCGCCCTGCCCGCGGCAGCCCACGATGAGCTGCTCGGCAGCACCCCGGCATCCGGGGAGGCGCTCACCGACGCCCCGGCGGAGGTGACACTCACCTTCTCGGCCGACGTGCTGACGATCGGCGCCGCCGTGATCGTCGCGGACGGAGCGGACCGCGACTGGGTCGCCGACGCCCCCGTCGTGCGCGACGGCACGGTGACGGTGAGCCTCGACCCGCAGCTGCCGACCGGCGGTTACGAGATCCGCTGGCGTGTCGTCTCGCAGGACGGGCATCCGATCAGCGGGATCATCCCGTTCACGGTCGGCGGCGCCGAGCCGTTGACGCGGACGCCGGCGGCCACGGCCCCGTCGACATCGACGGATGCCGGAACGGCCGCGGACGCACAGGACACCACCACACAGGATCAGGGCGCACGAGAGGACCAGGGGATCATCCGGATCCTGCTGGTCGGCGCGGGCGGGGCGATCATCGCCGTCGCCGCCTACGCCGCTTTCCACTTCCTCCGCCGACAGAAAGGCACCTCCTCGTGAGCATCCACACCACCACCCGCACCCGCCTGAGCGTCGCCGCCCGCGCCGGCGCCCTCCTGAGCGTCGGCCTCCTGGCCTTCGCGGGCTGCGCCAGCACGAGCTCCTCCGCCGGATCGACGCCGTCCGCCTCCGCGACGACCGCCGACGCCGGCGCCGCCGTGACGATCTCCGACGCCTGGGTCAAGGCTGCCGACTCCGGCATGTCCGCCGCCTTCGGCACCCTCCGCAACGACTCGTCCGCGCCGATCACCCTCGTGTCGGCGACCTCCCCGGCCTCCTCCATGCTGCAGCTGCACGAGACCGTCTCCGACGCCTCGGGCGCGATGGTCATGAAGGAGAAGGACGGCGGTTTCGTGATTCCGGCCGGCGGTGAGCTCGTGCTGCAGCCGGGCGGCAACCACATCATGCTGATGGACCTGACCGCGCCGCTGAAGGCGGGTGAGGAGACCCGCTTCACGCTGACGTTCTCCGACGGTTCCACGGCGGCGTTCTCGGCCCCGGTCAAGGACTACTCCGGTGCCAACGAGACCTACCAGGGCGGCGAGATGGACATGAGCCCGAGCCCCACGCCGAGCAACTGATGGCCGCGCCCGACACGGGCGCCCGTCGATCGGCGTCGACCCGGCGGCAGTTCCTCCTCGGAGGAGCTGTCGCCGGCGTCGGCGCCGCCGCCGCCATCGGCATCGACCTCGCCCTCACCCCCTCTCCCGACGCGGCCGCGCCGGCCGCGGCATCCGTCCCGCTCAACGGCACCGAGATCGTGCCGTTCCACGGCGTCCACCAGGCGGGCGTCGACACCGACGCGCAGGCGCACGGGACGTTCGTCGCGCTCGACCTGCACGCCGACGTCGACCGCGACGACCTGCGCCGCCTCCTGCGCGTGCTGAGCGATGACGCCGAGCGGCTGACGCAGGGGCGGCCGGCCCTGGCCGACTCCGAACCGGAGCTGGCCGCGGCACCCGCCCGCCTCACCGTGACGTTCGCGTTCGGACCCGGGCTCGTCTCCCGGGCGCAGGGAGCCGCACCGAGCTGGCTGCGACCGCTGCCCGCGTTCGGCATCGATCGCCTCCGCGACGAGTTCAGCCACGGCGACCTGCTGCTGCAGATCGCGGGCGACGACCCGCTGACGGTCGCCCATGCGACGCGGATGCTGCTGAAGGACGCCCGCAGCTTCGCCGAGGTGCGCTGGACGCAGCAGGGGTTCCGCCGCGCCTACGGCACGGTCGCGCCGGGCACGACCATGCGCAACCTCTTCGGCCAGGTCGACGGCACCGCGAACCCTCAGCCCGGAACCGGCCACTTCGACGAGGTCGTCTGGTCGGATGCGGGGTGGATGGCCGGCGGCACGGGCATGGTCATCCGCCGCATCCACATGGACCTCGACAAATGGGACAGGCTCGACCGCCCGGGACGCGAGGACTCCGTCGGGCGCACGCTGTCCAACGGCGCTCCGCTCACCGGTGCGGCCGAGCACGACGAGCCCGACTTCGATGCGAAGACCCCGGTCGGCTTCCCCGTGATCCCGGAGTTCTCGCACCTGCGCCGCTCGCGGCCCGATGATGCGAGACAGCGGATCTTCCGTCGCGGCTACAACTACGACGAGCGTCCGGACGGCGGGCAGGTGTCCGACTCGGGGCTGATCTTCGTGTCGTTCCAGGCCGACGTGGACGCTCAGTTCGTTCCCATCCAGCGGCGGCTGGACGAGCTCGACCTGCTCAACGAGTGGACGACGCCGATCGGCTCGGCGGTGTTCGCCGTCCCACCCGGGTGCCGGCCGGGCGGGTACATCGGGGAGACGCTGCTGGCGTGACGATGCGGGCCGACGGCAGCCGGGCGGGCGCGCCGGTAATAATGCGGAGTCGACGGCGCACGCGGCGAATCCTGCCCCTATCCTGGAGCGGCGCGAGGTGCGGCACGTCCACCGCCGGGGGGCCGGCTCGAAGAGAGGTGTCCTGGGGATGGTGGATGCGGCATCCGTCGCCGTCGTCGACGACCACGAGCTCGTCGCGATGGCGGTGCAGAACCTCCTCGCCGCGACGCCCGAGGTCAGCTTCGTCGGTCACGCCCGCACCGTCGACGAGCTGGTGCGCCACCCGCGACGTGCCGAACTGGTCCTGCTCGATCTGAGCCTGCGCGACGGATCGCATCCGGCGGACAACGTCGCGGCGCTGCGCCGCTGGGGCGCCCAGGTTCTCGTGCTGACCTCCGGCGAGGATCCGTACCTCGTGCGCGCCGCCTCACGCGCCGACATCCGCGGCGTCGTGAGGAAGTCCGCGCCGTCGGCGGGGCTGCTCACCGCGATCGTGTCGGCGTCGCGCGGCGAGCACGTCTCGACGGCGGAATGGGCCTCGGCGCTGGATACCGATCCTCTGCTCGAGGGCGCCCCGCTCACCGCGCGCGAGCGCGAGGTCCTGGCGCTGTACGCGTCGGGGCTCGGCGCGCGGGACGTCGCGACACGGCTGTTCATCTCCGAGAACACCGTCAACGATCACCTTCGCCGCATCCGCTCCGTCTACCATCAGCTGGGCCGCCCGGCGGCGACGAAGGTCGAGCTGTATCAGCGGGGCCTCGAAGACGGCTACGTGCCGGTACCGCGGCGTGAGTGACGCGGATGCCGCCGAGCGCGCCGCTCGGCGGGTACTGCTGGCGACCAGCGGCGCGATGGTGGCGGCGGTCGGCACGTTCAACCTGACCGTCGTGGCCCGCGAACACCCCGTCCTTCCCCTCTGGTATCTGATCATCGTGGTCGCCGCCACGGCCATCACCATCGTCGGCGGGGTGCCGCGCCTATGCGCGGGCGCTCCGCGACGCCCTGGTGTCGACGGGCAGTCTTGTGGCCTACTTCCGGTACGACCTCGAAGGCGGACTCGACCTCCTCCGACCGTCGGAGCTCCTGCTGGAGATGATGCTCGACGCCGGATTCGCGCCCGCGCACGTCGCTCAAGCGTCTTTGATGCTGGCGAACATCGCGATGTCGCTGGCCAAAGACATCATCTTCATCCAGACGAGTGGCCACCACCCGCAGCCCGGCATCCTGCGCGCTGCCCTGCGCTCAGCACCCGAGGAGGAGTTTCACGCGTTGCGGGTGATCCTGACCTCGAGTTCCGACCTCGACGACGACTCGTACGGCGAGCTGCAGTTCGATTTCGCCCTGGATGTCTTCATCAGCGGGCTGGAGCGACTCCTCGCACACGACGACGAAAACCGAGCGCCGCACGATGAGGGTCACGGATCCGGGCATTGAGCCCCCACGCTGCCAGCGGCTCCCGGCGCCGCATCGCGTCCTCGACGACGAGGGGAAGGCCGGGGCGGAGGCGCGAGGCGGATGCAGGGAAGGAAGAACCCCCGCGATCCCAGTGTGTCCAGGGGATCTGCGGGGGTTCTCCGTGGCGGTGACGGTGGGATTTGAACCCACGGTAGGGGGTTACCCTACACAACTTTTCGAGAGTTGCACCTTCGGCCGCTCGGACACGTCACCGCCGTATAGCTTACGACACTCCGCGGGGCGCCGCGAACCGAGGAGATGTGGGATGCCGAGGAGCCCGGCGACCGGAAAGCTCCTCAGATCGCGTCATCTCCTCGGAAACGAGGCGGTGGGTGTGGCCGGCGACGGACGCGGCATCCCGAGCGGCCCTGTCCACCCCCTTCTCGATGTCCGTGCCGCGCCCTAGCGTGAGGACATGACCGAGCGGACACCGTGGCAGACAAGCTGAGCCCCCCGCAGCGCCTGGTGCTGGCGATCGCGATCCTCGGCTCATTCGTGGCGTTCCTCGACGGCACCATCGTCAACGTCGCCCTCCCCGCCATCGCGCGCGACCTGGGCGGCGGCCTGTCCACGCAGCAGTGGACCGTCGACGCGTATCTGGTCACCCTCGGCGCGCTCATCCTCGTCGCGGGCGCCGTCAGCGACGCGTTCGGTCGCATCCTCGTGCTGCGCATCGGCCTCATCGGCTTCGGCATCGCCTCGGTCGCCGTCGCCCTGTCCCCCTCCCCCGAGCTGCTCGTCGCGGCGCGCGCGGTGCAGGGCGCGGCGGGGGCGTTCCTCGTCCCGAGCTCGCTCGCCCTCATCACGGCCACGATGCACGAACCGCTGCGCTCCCGCGCGATCGGCATCTGGACGGCATCCACCACCGCGGCCATGATCGTGGGCCCCCTGGTCGGAGGGCTGATCGTCGACAACTCCTCGTGGCGATGGGCGTTCGGGATCAACCTCCTGCCCATCGCCGTCGCCCTGTGGCTGCTCACCCGACTCGCCCACCGCGACGAGCGCCGCGCCGGCGCCCACGTCGATGCGCTCGGGGCGATCATGTGCACCCTCGGCCTCGGTGCGGCGGTGTTCGCGCTCATCGAGCAGCCCCACCTTGGCTGGACCTCACCGGCGATCTGGATGCCGGGGCTCGCGGGGCTGGTCCTGCTCGCCGCGTTCGTGTGGCGCCAGCGTCACGTTCCCGATCCGATCCTGCCCCTCGACCTCTTCCGCAGCCGCAACTTCTCCGCCGGCAACCTCTCGACTCTCTTCATCTATGCCGCCCTGTCGCTCAACGGCTTCGTGCTCGCGATCTATCTGCAGCAGGGCGCGGGCCTCAGCGCCACCCTCGCCGGACTCGCGAGCCTGCCGACGACACTGCTCATGATCGCCTTGAGCGCACGCATCGGCGCCCTCGTGGGCCGGTGGGGACCTCGGCTGTTCATGACCGCGGGCCCGCTGATCATGGCCGGCGGCGCCCTGCTCCTGCTCCTCGTCGCCGACGACTTCGACTACTGGTGGCAGGTGCTGCCGGGGATGATCGTGTTCGGTCTGGGACTCGCGCTCACGGTGTCGCCGCTGACGTCCACGATCCTCGGCGCGACCGACCCCGACCGCTCCGGCATCGCCTCGGCCGTCAACAACGCCGTCGCCCGCGTCGCGGGACTCCTCCCGATCGCCGCACTGGCGGCCATCACGGGCGGAACCCTCGATCTCGCGGGCTTCCACCGCGCGGCGATCACGACGGCCGCGCTCCTCGTCGTCGGCGGCCTCGTCGCGCTCGGCGGCATCCGCAACCCGTCCTCCGCCGGACGGGATCAGCCCGCGGCCGATCCTCCCGGCCCGTAGAGCGCCGCGATACCGGGAGAGCCGATACCGCCCTCGTACGTCGGATGCTGCGGCCACCCGTGCGGCGAATCCTCCCAGGCCTCCTGACGCCCGTACGGCAGCACGTCGACGAGCCCGTGGAGGTGCCCGAGCTGCTCCGTACCGCGACCGTCGGTGTGCCAGGTGCGGTAGACCGTGTCGCCGTCGCGCAGGAACACGTTGACGGCGAACCCCGCATCGGGCGGCGCCCCCATGTCGGCTCCGAACGGGCTGTGCGCCGTGGAGTACCAGTCCATGCGGTTCCCGACGCGCTCCCGGTAGGCGAGCGCCTCGTCGATCGGCCCCTGCGTCACGATGACGAACCGCGCGTCGTAGTCGTCGAGGAACTCGAGCCGCGTGAACTGGGCCGTCCAGCTCGTGCAGCCCGGACATTGCCACTGCTTCCCGTCCGCCCACATGTGGCTGTAGACGATCAGCTGCGGCTTGTCGCCGAAGACGTCCGCGAGTCGCACGGGGCCGTCGGGCCCTTCGAGCACATAGTCCGGCAGCTCGACCATCGGCAGCCGGCGTCGCTGCGCGGCGATCGCGTCGAGCTCGCGGGTGGCGGCCTTCTCGCGTACGCGGAGGGCATCGAGTTCGCGTCGCCAGGTGTCGGCGTCGACGACAGGGGGCAGGGCCGGGGCATCCGTCATGCCGCCCATCGTCCGCCGCTCGACAGCCGCCCGCAAGGGCCGCGCCGGTCCCGGGACCCCACCGCCGACGCGGCCGCGGTGGCCTCGGCATCCCCCGCCTGTCAGACTGGGGCCATGAGCGTGATCGAGAACTCGAAACTCACCGTCGTCGGCGCCGGCGCGGTCGGATCGTCCGTCGCCTATGCGGCCCTCATCCGCGGCTCGGCCCGCCACGTCGCCCTGTACGACATCGCGGCGGAGAAGACCGAGGCCGAGGTGCTCGATCTGGCGCACGGCGCGCAGTTCACGGGGTCGAGCGACATCATCGGCGGCGCCGACATCTCGGTCGCCAAGGGCTCGCACGTCGTCGTCATCACCGCCGGCGCCAAGCAGAAGCCCGGCCAGACGCGTATCGAACTGGCCGGCGTGAACGCCAGCATCCTCAAGTCGATGATGCCGCAGCTGCTCGACGTCGCCCCCGACGCGACGTTCGTCATCGTCACGAACCCCTGCGACGTGCTGACCGTGCTCGCGCAGGAGACCACCGGACTGCCCTACGAGCGCATCTTCGCCTCCGGCACCGTGCTCGACACCTCCCGCCTGCGCTGGAAGATCGCCCAGCGGGCGGGCGTGTCGATCTCGAGCGTGCACGCCTACATCGTGGGCGAGCACGGCGACACCGAGTTCCCGCTGTGGTCGCACGCCACGATCGGCACCGTCCCGATCCTCGACTGGCAGCCGCTGGACGGCCAGCCGAAGTTCACGGTCGAGGAGCTCGACCAGATCGCCGTCGACGTGCGGGATGCCGCGTACAAGGTCATCCAGGGCAAGGGCGCGACCAATTACGCCATCGGACTGTCGAGCGCGCGCATCGTCGAGGCGATCCTCGACGACGAGCACGCGGTCATGCCCGTCTCGGCCGTGCTCGACGACTTCCACGGCGTCAGCGGGGTCGCCCTCTCGGTGCCCGCGGTCGTCTCGGCCGCCGGCGCGGTGCCGATCCGCGAGACGTCGTTCTCCGACCACGAGCTCGGACTGTTCCGCCGCTCGGCCGACGCCCTCCGCGAGGTCGCCGACTCGCTGCGCTGAGTCGCGGGCACCGGCGGGGCAGCCGCCGCGCGTGCACTGTCGGATGCCGCGACTAGCCTGAACGCATGGCATCCAAGCGCACCGCGACCACGAGCGCGTTCCGCTGCACGGAGTGCGGCTGGACGAGTGCCAAGTGGGTGGGGCGCTGCGGTGAGTGCCAGCAGTGGGGCACGGTTGTCGAGGCCGTGTCGTCCACGCCCGTCCATTCCGTAGCGCCGCTCGCGCCGACGCGCGCGGCACGCCCCATCACCTCGATCGACACGCGCGAGACACCCCGGCGCACGACGGGCATCGGCGAGTTCGACCGCGTGCTCGGCGGGGGGCTCGTGCCGGGGGCGGCGATCCTGCTGTCCGGCGAGCCGGGGGTCGGCAAGTCGACCCTGCTGCTCGAGGTCGCCGCGCAGACCGCGCGCGCAGGACGACGCGTGCTCTACGTCAGCGCGGAGGAGTCGCTCGGGCAGGTGCGGCTTCGCGCGGAGCGCACGGGCGCGCTGCACGACGAGCTCTACCTCGCCAGTGAGACCGATCTCGCCACGATCCTCGGTCACGTCGACGAGACCCGGCCCGAACTGCTCATCGTGGACTCGGTGCAGACCGTCGCCTCGAGTCTCGTCGACGGGGCGCCCGGACATCCGAGCCAGGTGCGAGAGGTCGCCTCGACGCTCATCCGCGTCGCCAAGGAGCGCGATCTCCCGGTCATCATCGTCGGACACGTCACCAAAGACGGTCAGGTCGCCGGGCCGCGCGTGCTCGAGCACCTCGTCGACGTCGTCTGCCACTTCGAAGGTGATCGGCAGACGGCGCTGCGGTTCGTCCGCGCCCTCAAGAACCGATTCGGCGCGACCGACGAGGTCGGATGCTTCGAGCAGACCAGCCGCGGCATCGCCGAGGTACCCGACCCCAGCGCGCTCTTCCTCGGTCACGGCTCCCGCGAACCGGGGACCTGCGTCACGATCGCGATGGAGGGGCGGCGCGCCCTGCCCGTCGAGGTGCAGGCGCTGACCCTGCCCGGGTCGGGGCCGAACCCGCGGCGCATCGTGAGCGGCGTCGACGGCGCCCGCGTGGCGATGGTGCTCGCGGTGCTCGAGAAGCGGGCCGGCATCCGCGTGTCCGACCAGGACGTCTACGTCTCGACCGTCGGCGGGGTGCGGCTGGTCGAGCCCGCGGCCGACCTCGCCATCGCGCTGGCGGTGGCGAGTGCCGTCACCGGCCGGGCGACGCCGAAGGGCCTCGTCGCGATCGGCGAGCTGAGCCTCGCGGGCGAGGTCCGCGCCGTGACCGCCCACGAGCAGCGCCGGTCGGAGGCGAACCGGGTCGGGTATCGGTCGGTGATCGACACGGCATCCCGCGATCTGCGCGGAGCCCTGCGCGATCTGACGCAGCGGCATCCGGTCGAGCCGGGCGACCAGCCCGACTTCTGATCCTCCCCGCTCCACCCGGTCGTTGAGCGAGGACGCGCAGCGACCGAGTCGAAGCGCCGAACCACCGCGTTTCGACTCGCTCCGCTCGCTCAACGACCGGGGGCAGCACCGCACCCCCAACACCCGGACGTTGAGCGAGGACGCGCAGCGACCGAGTCGAAACGCCGAACCACCGCGTTTCGACTCGCTCCGCTCGCTCAACGACCGGGGGCAGAACCGCTCGCTCAACGACCGGGGGGGCGAAGCCCGCTCAACGACCGGGCGGCGAAGCCGCGGTCAGGCGCCCAGGTCGAGGGCCGCCAGAAGGTCGCCGGGTGCGGCCTGCATCGGATGCGGGCCGGCGATGTCGAAGAAGACGGTCGTGATCTCCTCCCGGTGCGCGGCCAGGAACGCGCGCAGCCACGCGGGCGACTGCAGCGCGACCGCGGGCGGCAGCGCTTCGGGTTTGTTCGCGGCGTCGCTGAACAACAGCAGCGCGACATCGCCCGTGTTCGGGTCGCGGTACGTCCAGACCTCGCCGCTGTCGCGGGGGTCGTCGCGCTGGCCCGGCCGCATGAGCGGCGCCACGGTGGGACCGTGGCGCAGTGCGAAGGCGAGGGCGGCCATGTCCTGGGTCTGCAGGGCGTCGGCGAGCTGTGTGTTGCGGAACTCGAGCGGGGGCTTCGCGCGCTTCTTGCCGGCCATCCGTCCAGCATACGAGGGTGTCATCGGTCGCCAGAAAGGAGGGGCCCTCTCGATCCCCACATTGGGGGCTGGGGGGATCGAGAGGGCCTGAGCTCGTCGGGCGTTCGTGCCGGAGATGCCGGTCATTGGGGGTGACGCGACGACCGTCGTTGGGGGCGACGGCGGCTCGCACCGAGAGCTGAGACAAGGGTAACCTCGCTCACTTCGGTGGCGGCACCGAGGAACGTGAGAAATCTCTCAGACTCAGAGATATATCAGTATCTAGATATCGTCAGCGCAGTTCGAACATCTTCGTGTCGGCGGCCTGGATGCCTCCGATGGACACCGACAGGTGGTAGTAGCCGGCCGCCGCCTGGGGTCGGGACGACCCGCAGGTGTCGACGGACGACCGCGTGCGATCCCACTGCAGCGGACTGACGCTCGACACCGTCTGCCCGCCGGCGAGCTGCACGACCTGGTCGCTGGACTCCGACTGACAGTCGGTCGAGCGCCACCAGGTGTCGCTCCCGCTCGTGATCACGAACGACTGCGTCGCCGTGCCGACATTGATCAAGCAGGGCACCGCGGTCGTGTTGGAGAGCGTGATCGACAGCTTCGGCTGCTCGCCCGACGCGTAGACGTCCTGGTCGGTGACGGCCTGCACCGAGATGTCCGCCGTCGAGCAGGCCGCGACGGCCGGGGTGCTCGCCGAGGGGTCGGGCGCCGGTGCGGGCTCCTCGGATGCCGCGGCATCCGCGGCCGGAGTCTCCGGCGCCGGGGAGGTGACGAGCGCGCTGGGCGAGGCGCTCGGTGTCGCCGACGGGGATGCCGCCGGCTCTCCGCTTCCCCGCCACGGCTGCCAGAACGCCAGCACGACGGCGGCCACCACGGCGATCAGGATCAGCACGGCCACGAGCCGGCGCCGCCGGTACACGGCGGGGCTGGGTCGTCGTGTGCGACGCGTCGGGGTGCTCACCCTTCCAGGCTAGGCCGCGGCATCCCCCGCCCTCGACGTGGCGCGCGGGGGGTCAGAGGTTCTTCAGCATCCGCGTGTTGCCGAGCGTGTTCGGTTTGACGTGCGCGAGATCCAGGAATTCCGCGACACCCTCGTCGGGGCTGCGCAGCAGCTGCGAGTACACGTCGGGGTCGACGACCTGCTCGCCGATGGGGGCGAATCCGCGGCGGGTGAAGAAGTCCACCTCGAAGGTGAGGCAGAACAGTCGCGTGAGACCGAGCTCCCGAGCGCGCTGTTCGAGCTGCGTGACGATCGCGCCGCCGACGCCGTGGTGCAGCCACTCCTCCGCGACGATCAGGGTGCGGATCTCGCCGAGGTCCTCCCACATGACGTGCAGCGCACCGCACCCGATCAGCTCGTCGCCGATCTCCGCGACGACGAACTCCTGCACCGATTCGAAGAGCGTGACGATCTCCTTGCCGAGCAGGATGCGGCTCTGCACCCAGGGCTCCAGCAGGTCCAGGATGCCGCGGACGTCGGAGGTCCGAGCGGGGCGGACGACCGGTCGCGGCGGCCGGGCCGGGTCGGAGGGGGCGGGAAGGGTCACCGACCCACTGTATTGCCCCCTACGCTGGAGCCGGGAGGGGACTTCGCCGTGAGTGTGTTGCGCGACTATGCCGCGACGGTGTCGCAGCCGACGCTGCCCCTGTCGGCACCGCCGGAGACGTTCCGCTACGACGAGTTCGTCGATGCCGAGGGCGGCCTGCGCCCCGGCTGGAAGGCGCTGGCAGCCCACGCGCTCAGCCTCACCGCCGACGATCTCCACCGCGTCGACGGCGAGATCGTGCGTTTCCTCGCCGATGACGGCGTCTCGTATCTGCGCGGCGAGTCCGGCCCGCAGCCCTGGCAGCTGGATGCCGTGCCGTTCGTGCTCGACGCCGCCGGCTGGTCGCCGCTCGAGGTCGGCCTCGCCCAGCGCGCCGAGCTGCTGAACGCCGTGCTGGTGGATCTGTACGGCGAGCAGTCCCTCCTGCGGGAGGGCATCGTGCCGTCGGCCGTGGTGTTCGGCCACTCGGGTTTCACGCGTCCGCTGGCGCGGGCGAGCGCCGTCGACCCGCATCCGCTCCTGCTCGCCGCCACCGATCTGGGCCGTGACGGTCACGGCGACTGGCATGTGCTCGCCGACCGCGTGCAGGCACCGTCGGGGCTGGGATTCGCGGCGGAGAACCGCCGCGTCATCTCGCAGGTGCTCCCCGACCTCTTCCAGGAGGGGAGTCTGCACCGCATCGACCCGTACTTCTCCGCCCTGCGGGCGGCGCTGCTGTCGTCGGTGGCGGACGAGGTCGAAGACCCCCGCGTCGTCATCCTCTCCCCGGGAACACTGAGCGAGACCGCGTTCGACCAGGCCTTCCTCGCGACCGCCCTCGGCTTCCCGCTGGTGCAGGGCAACGACCTCGTCGTGCGGGACGGGTACGTGTGGATGAAGCCGGCGGGCTGGCCGCGCACGCGCCCGACCGACCGCATCGATGTCATCATCCGCCGAGTGGATGCCGCGTGGTGCGACCCCCTGGAGCTGCGCGGCGACTCGCGACTCGGTGTCGCCGGGCTGACGGAGGCCGTGCGCCGCGGCCGCGTGCGGCTCGTGAACGGGCTCGGTGCGGGCGTGCTCGAGAACCCGGGCCTGCTGCCGTACCTCCCGGCCGCGTGCGAGCACCTGCTCGGCGAGCAGCTGCGCATCCCCGCGGTGCCGACCGTGTGGTGCGGCGAGCCCCAGGCGCTCGACGCCGTGCTCGCGCGCCTGCGCGACGGCGACCCGGAACTGATCGTCCGGACCATCGACGAGCCGCGCAAGGTCTTCAGCGACCTGCCGGCCGACGAGCTCGCCCGACGCGTCGAGGCCGCTCCGCACCGCTTCGTCGGGCAGGATCTGCTCCCGCTGTCGCAGACGCCCGTCTGGGCGTCGGGCGCCGACGGCCAGGGCGCGCGCATCGGTGCGTTGCCGCTCACGCTGCGCGCGTTCGCGCTGCGGTACGGCTCGGCCTACCGTCCGCTGGTCGGCGGCCTCGCGACCGTCCGCGAGAGCCCCGACGGCCCGCTGCGGACGAAGGACGTCTGGGTGCTGAAGGCGGCGGAGGACGATCCCGACCAGAACCTGGCGGAGATCGCCCCCGGTCCGACGGCACGCAGCATCCCGCCGCTCGCGCCCCGCGCCCACGCCGACATGTTCTGGATCGGCCGCTACGCCGAGCGCACGGAAGACCTCCTGCGTCTGCTGCTCACCGCGCAGACCGAGCTCGACCAGCCGGGAGCCTACGCGTCGGGCACTCTCGCCGAGAGCCCGCGCGTCCTGCTCGACGTGCTGGGACGGCTCGCCGGCATGCGGTCGCTCGATCCCGAGGCGGAGTTCCGTTCCCTGCTCCTCGACGCGCGGCGCCCGGGATCGGCGGCCCACTCGATCGCCCGGTTGCGCGAGGCGATGGAGGGCGTGCGCGACCAGCTGTCGGGCGACACGTGGCGCGTGTTCGCGACGATCGATCGGGCGACGCGGGCCCTGCGGGGATCGGCCCACCCGCACCGGACGGCGGAGTCGGGCGGCCGGATGCTGTCGGCGATGCTGTCGCTGTACGGCATCACGGCGAACATGATCCGCGACACGGGCTGGCACATGATCGAGGCGGGTCGCTTCCTGGAGCGCGGTCTGCAGCTGTCGGAGCTGCTGTCGACGGCCCTCGCCGACCGGCACGGCCCGCGCGCGGCGCGCAGCGTGCTGGAGGCGGTGCTGCTGGCGGCCGAGAGCGTCGTGACGCATCGTCGACGCTACCGCGGCTCGATGCGGGCCGCCGACGTGCTCGATCTCCTGCTGCTGGACCACAGCAACCCCCGCTCCCTCGCCTTCGCCCTGGCCCGGCTGCGCGAGCATCTGGCCGCCATGCCGGCATCCACCGGCTCGACGCGCGCGGAGCGCCTGCTCGACCACCTCGAGACCGAGCTGACCGCCGCCGACGTCGGGGCGCTGGGCGCGATCGAGGGGGGCCGTCGCGAGGTGCTGGTCGACTTCCTCGCGGGCGTCACGGCGCAGCTCGAACAGCTCTCGGATGCCGTCACCCACCTGCACTTCGAGAGCGGCCCGCCGGCCGTGGCGATGACCGACCTGTCCCTCGTCGAACTGATGGAGAGCCGCGCATGATGCAGTACCGCGTGTGGCACCGCACGGCGTACGCCTACGGCAAGCCGGTGCAGGACAGCGTCGGGCAGTTCCACCTCGTCCCCCGCGAGCTGCCGTGGCAGCAGGTGTCGTCGGCGCGCGTCGAGGTCGACCCGGCGCCGGGAGACATCGCGCCCGATACCGATGCCTTCGGCAACTCCGCCACCTACTTCCACCTCACCGACCCGCACGATGAGCTCACCATCACGGCATCCAGCGATGTCACCGTGCATGAGCCCGCCTACGACGCCGAGGCCCTCGCGCGGCCGTGGGAGGACGCCCGGCCCCTGCAGAACCCGCACCTGCCCGAGGCCTGGCGGGCCGTCGAGTACGCCCTCGAGTCGCCGCGGGTGCGGCACGAGGCCGAGGCCGCCGCCTACGGCGCCGCCTCACTGACGCCCGGTCGTCCGATCGGCGAGGCCGCCACCGACCTCATGCGACGGATCTACCGCGACTTCGACTACGACAAGACGGCGACCACCGTCACCAGCACGGTCGGCGATGCGATGCGCGCCCGCGCGGGCGTCTGTCAGGATTTCGCGCACGTCGCGCTGGCATGCCTGCGGTCCCACGGCGTCGCGGCGCGCTACGTCTCCGGGTACCTCGCGACGCAGCCGCCGCCCGGCAAGGAGCGCGTGTTCGGTGCGGATGCCTCGCACGCCTGGCTGGCCGTGTGGCTGCCCGGCACCGACCAGTGGCTCGCGATCGATCCGACGAACGACCAGTGGGCGAACGACCGGTACGTCACGGTCGCGTGGGGCCGCGACTACGGTGACGTGTCGCCGGTGCGCGGCATCATCTTCACGAAGGCGAAGAACTCCACGCTGCGCGTCTCGGTCGACGTCGCGCCGCTCGCGGTCGCGGACGGCGCCGCGTGAGCTCGGCGATGGGAAGCGGACGACCGGTCATCGGGCTGACCACCTACCTGGAGCGCGCCCAGCAGGGCGTGTGGGACGTGCGGGCCGCGTTCCTGCCGCACGTGTACCTCGACGCGGTCACCGCCGTCGGCGGCGCGGGCGTGCTGCTCACACCGCAGATCGAGCCGGATGCCGCGGCGGAGGCGGTCCTCGACGGCCTCGACGGCCTCGTGCTCACCGGGGGTCTCGACGTCGACCCCGCGCTCTACGGGGCCGATCCGCACCCCGAGACCGACCAGCCGCGCCGCGACCGCGACGCGTGGGAGCTCGCGCTGCTGGCCGGGGCGCGTCGCCGTGGCATCCCGGTGTTCGGCATCTGCCGCGGGCTGCAGCTGGGCAACGTCGCCTTCGGCGGGACGCTGCACCAGCACCTGCCCGATGTCCTCGGCACGGATCGGTACCAGCTGGGCGGGGGCGTCTTCGCCCTCAACACTGCGACGGTCTCCGCGGGCTCCCGCCTGGCCGCCGTCGTCGGCGCCGGCGACATCGCGGTGCGCAGCTACCACCACCAGGGCATCGACCGGGTCGGCGAGGGCCTGACCGTGACGGCGCGCAGCGACGACGGGCTGCCCCAGGCGATCGAGGCCGCCGACGGGTCGTGGTTCGTCGCGGTGCAGTGGCATCCGGAGGAGGATGCCGCCGACCGGCGCCTCTTCGCGGCCCTGGTCGCGGAAGCGCGCCGCTTCCGCACCGGGCGCTAGGCGTTCGCCCCTGGCCCGCCGCCGCCGCGGGAGCGGGCGGCGGTCCCGAACTCCTCCAGCGGCCCGCTCGCACCCCGAAAAGCGGTGCCCTCGACGCCTGAGACGGCCGGCCTGGAGGAGTTAGGGCCCGGGCCCTCACC
>NZ_JBXAFF010000051.1:0-17953 GCF_058792815.1 Microbacterium sp. MPR-TSA4 | reverse complement strand
TGCGCGTCATGGCACCCCTCAGTCATCTCACGGCCCCGGGCCCCGACGAGCGGTTCCTGTCCGTCGGCGCGGAGGCCATGTGGCGCGGCACCGCCGGCGCGTGCGGAGGAGCGGCACCACTGATCGAGCGCTCCGGCGACGAGGGCACCACCTGGCAGAACGTCACGCCCACCGCGAAAGGCATCGCGCAGCTGCAGAGCCTCACCTCCTTCGGCGGCCGCAACGCGACGGCCGTCGCCGATCTGGGCGCCGCGTGCGCCGCGACCACCCTGCGCACCTACACCGACGGCCAGTTCTGGGAGCCCTACCCCGACATCTTCGCCGTCGACACCTACGCCCTCCCCGGCGAGCGCGCGGTCGTCGTCGACGGCGCGAAGATCGCCGCGCCGTGCGCCACCCCGTGGGGTCTGCGTTCGGCGGGCGGGGTGGCCGCGCTCGTGTGCGACGGCACCGCCTATCGGCTCGACGGCCAGGCCTGGACCGCCCTCTCGGGCGGCGCGCGCGCCGTCGCCGTGACCGCCGGCGGCGTCTACGTCGCCCAGACGGATGCCGCCTGCACCACCACGGCCACCACGACCACCGCCACCGCCGGCATCCGCGTCACCGGCCATCCCACCGGCTCGTCGGCGATCGACCTCGGCTGTGTCGAGATGGACGCGGCGGAGGCGGCCGCCCCGATCGCCCTCGACGCGACGGCGACGGGCTCGGGCACCAGCCTCGCCCTCTGGGCCGGAACGCGCATCATCGCCGTCGCGAACTGAGGGCTCCCGGCCGAGCCGGGCTCAGGACGCGAGAAGGTCGGCGACGCGGCGGCGCAGCTCGCGCGGCGCGAACGGCTTCACGACGTAGTCGTCGGCGCCCGCCCCGCGGGCCGCGTCGATGTCGCTCTGCGCCGACTTCGCCGTCAGCATGATGATGCGCGTCTCGTCGAAGGCGTGGTCCTGGCGCAGCGTGCGGCACACCTCGATACCCGTCATCCCCGGCATCATCCAGTCGAGCACGATCAGGTCGGGACGCTGCGCGGATGCCGCCGCGAGGCCGCGCTGGCCGTCGCCCGCGACATCGACCGAATGGCCGGCGATCGTCAGCACGGTGCGCACGAGTTCGGCGACGTCGGCGTCATCGTCGACCACGAGCACATGCGCCATGGGTGTGGCCTCCACCGAGTCTGCCCCTCGTGTACCTAGTTTCCACCCCGATTGCCATTAGCGTACTCGTATGAGAGCCCCCGGGGTGGAATACTCCGTCGCACACCGACCCGCGGCTCTCCGTCGTCGCCCCCCGCAGCGCCGCGCGCAGCAATGGCGCGCGGTCGCGTTCTGGGTGGGCGGCAGCGCGCTCATCTTCGGCCTCTCCTTCCTGGCCGTCGCCTTCGCACTCCCGGGGATGGTCGTGGCATTGTGGTGGCCCGCTGCGGGGGTCTCGGCCGTGCTGGTGCTGCGTGCCCGGGCGGCGCACCGGCCGTCGGCGGTCGCGATCGTGCTCGTGGTCACCACTCTCGGTAACCTCTTCGCCGGTCGGCCGGTGGGAGTCAGCGCCCTGTACGGCGCGGCGAACGCGGTCGAGGTGGCACTGCTGGCCTGGCTGCTCCTGCGCGGCCGGGAGGACGCACGTCTGCGCACCACGAACGACGCCGTGCGCTTCGTCGCCTGGGCGGCCGTGGCGGCGTTGGTGTTCGCGCTCACGATCGCGCTGATCAACGCGGTGCTCGGAAGCGCCGACGCGCTGCCCGCCGCGCTCGCGACGGGCGCGTCGCACTTCTCCGCCGTGCTGCTGATCGTGCCGCTCGCGCTCTTCGATCCGCAACCCCAGTCGCCGCCGGCCGCCAGCGAGCTGGTCGGCCAGTTCATCCTCATGGTCGTCGTGCTCGCGGCGGGACTCGGCCCCCTGACACGGCTTCCCCTCGCGTTCCTCGTCTTCGTTCCGCTCGCGTGGGCGACACTGCGTTTCCCGCCGCTGCTCGCACACCTGCAGGCGCTCGCCATCGCGGTCGTCACGGTCGTGTACAGCAGGGTGAGCGTCGGTGTGTTCGCCACCTCGACCATCGACACGACCGAGCTGTCGATCACGGTGACGATCTTCCTCTCGGCGATCGCGATCTTCGCGGTGTCGACCACCACCGAGCGCAACGAGTCCCTCGTCAACGCGCGCACGGCCGTGGATGCCGCCGAGACGGCCGCCGAAGCGGCGCGGGCGACCGCCGCGACGCTGCAGGTGCGCTACGACCTGGAACGCCAGCGTCAAGACTTCCTCTCCACCACCAGCCACGAGCTGCGCACGCCCGTCACGATCATCGCGGGCTACACCGAGCTCCTCGGCGAGATCGATCTGCCGAGTGAGGCGAGGCCGTGGGTGGACGCGATCCACCGCAACACCGGGCGCCTCGCCGGTATGCTCGACGACCTCCTCTCCTTCAGCCGCACGCAGGCCGAGCGTCCACGGCCCACCGACATCGCCGCCACCGATCTGGTGACCACCGTCGTGAGCCGGCACGTCGAGGTCGCCTCCGCGCGAGATCTCGCCGTCACGGTGGGGGCGATCGGCGATCTCGGCGTCATCGCCGATCGCGACGACGCCATCCGCGCCCTCGGCAACCTGGTCTCCAACGCCGTGAAGTTCACGCCGGACGGCGGTCGCGTCCACATCGAGGCGACCGACGTCGCCGGCGACGTCATGATCACCGTCAGCGACACCGGTCCCGGCATCGGTCCCGACGCGCTGGGCCAGGTCTTCGATCCCTTCTACCGCGGAGAGCAGTCCGAGGTGCGCGCCATGCCCGGCACGGGACTGGGACTGCCGATCGCGCGTATGCTCGCGCGGCGCAACGGGGGCGAGGTCATGCTCGTGTCCCTTCCCGGTCACGGCACGAAGGCCACGCTGCTCCTTCCTCGCGTCGGTGGCGCGGACGACCTGGATGAGAGCGCGGAGGACGCTCAATAGACTGCCGTGTGAGGAACCGATGACCACCCCCCGCGTCGAGAGTCGATGGGCCGACAGCCAGCTGATCGGCACCGTCGTCAGGTCCGTGTGGCAGTGGCAGCTCGTGGTCGCCTTCAGCACGGTCGCGGTCGCCGTGGGCATCGCGCTGCTCGATCCGCACCTCTTCGGCGACATCGCCTTCCTCGCCGGCCTCACCGCCATCGCGGGCGCCACGATCGCCGCGATCGTGATCCCCTGGGCGCGCCACCGCGACGCCGTCGTCGCGCTGCCCCTGTTCGACGCCGCCGCCATCGGGTTGCTCGCGATGTCCGACGAAGCGCTCGGCTACCTCTGGGTCATCCCCATCGCGTGGGTCGCGACCTACTACTCGATGGCGGCCGTCACCGCCGCGCTGGTGGTCGTGCTGGCCCTCCAGCTGTGCCGCTGGGCCGTTCCGGGCAGCGCCGCCGCCTCGCCGCTCGAGATCGTCATCGTCCTGCTCGCGCTGGGCTTCCTCGGCGTCGCGATGAACCAGGGCGCGCGACGAACACGGGCGTTCCGCCTCCTCATCCGCCGCCAGTCCCGGCAGCTCGACCGCTCGGTCGCGCGGATGACCGTCCATGAGGACCGCGCCAACGGACTGTTCGACACGATCAGCACCGCGCTCGCCCGTGTCGACGACCGCGGTCAGCTCGATCTCGCGAACGCCGCGTACCGGCACCTCTACGCCTACGACAACGACGACTACCGGCATCCCCCGCGCGCCGTCGAGTACGACGGCTATCGCGGCACGGCGCTGCCGCGCGAATCGACCTCCATCGCGCGCGCCGGACGCGGCGAGCGCACCGAGAACGAGCTGCTGTGGCTCTACGACGCGAGCGGCAACTGGCGCGCGCTGTCGCTGTCGATCCGGGGTCGCACCGTGATGCAGGAGTCGGCGCCCGACGCGGAGGTCTCGATCATCCAGCTCGACGACGTGACCGCGCACGAGTTCGAGCGTCGACAGCAGCGCGCGGCGACCAGCGCCGTCTCCCACGAGCTGCGCAACCCCCTGACGGTGATCCTCGGGCACGCCGACCTGCTGCTCGACAGCGACGAGCTCACGCCCGCGCAGCGAGAGCACGCCGCGCTCATCGAGGGCGCGGCCGAGCGGATGATCACGCTCACGGCATCCTTGCTCGACACGCACCGCACGACCGATCACGCCGACGGATTCGATCTGCGCGGGCTCTCGATCGCCACGGTCGACGCCTTCGCGCCGGCCGCGGCCTCGGCCGACATCGATCTCACCCGCGACGGCGACGAGCCGCTCCCGGTCGCGGGGGACGGCTTCCGGATGCGTCAGGTGGTCGACAACGTCATCAGCAACGCCATCAAGTACACACCGCGCGCCGGGACGGTCCGTGTGTGGACGACCCGAGAGGGGGACGAAGCCGTGCTGCGCGTCGCGGACTCCGGCATCGGCATCGCGCCGTCCGATCTGGATAGTGTGTTCGTACCGTACTTCCGCGCCCGCAGCGCCACCGCGAGCGGCATCGCCGGCACCGGCCTCGGGATGTCGATCGCGCGCACGATCGTGGAGGAGAACGGTGGCACCATCGCCCTGGACAGCGCGCTGGGATCGGGAACGACCGTCACGGTCCGCCTCCCTCTGACGCACGGACGAGACGACGAGAGCGGGGACCAGGCGTGACCGAGATCGAACCGCTGCTCATCACCCTGTCGACGGTCTGCACGGCCATCATGATCGGCCTGGGCTTCCTGCCGCATCCCTCCCGTGAGTCCGCGATCTGGTCGAGCGCCTTCGTCGCCGCGATGGTCGCGACCTATTTCGATGCGGCGTCCGAGACCCTCGGCGGTGCCTGGCCGCGCGCCCTCGCGGAGGCCCTCAACGTCGCGGCGCTCGGCCTGGTCTGGGTCGGCATCCGGGTGCGCATCGGACGACGCCACGTGCTGCTCGTGCCGACGCTGCTCGTGTCGGCGCTGGTGGGGGTCGCGCTCGCGGTGAGCGCCGACACCGAGGCGCAGCCGCTCGTCCTCGCCGTCGGGCTCGTGCTCGTCGCCGCCGTGTCGGCCGCCATCGCCATCGAGCTGTTCGCGGTGCGCTCCGCACAGCGCGCGGCGACCATCCCGCTCACCATCGCCGCGGGGCTCATCAGCGTCTTCGCCCTCATCTGGTTCGTATCGGGCCTCGTCCGTCATGCGGAGGACAGCATCGGCACGCTCCTCATGGCGCAGCAGTATGCCCCCGCCGTCGCGGTGGTCACGCTGGTCACCGCCCTGGTGTCGCTGCTCCTGCTCGTACGCACGGAGGCGCCCGTCGCCGACGAGGACGCGCCCACCGGGTTCCGCGCCGTCGCCGTCGATCGCCTCGTCCGCGCCGAGCGCTTCGACGACGCGTGGTGGTCGCTGCTCGACGTGCGCCTCGACGATCCCCTCGCACTGCGCGAAGCCTCCAGCGCGCTCGCCTACACCCGCGTGCTCGACCGCTTCGCCGCGGACGTGTCGGCCGTCTTCCCCGCCGAAGCCGACCTCGACCGCGTCGAGCCGAACCGCATGCTCGTGCTCCTGCCGCGGCACGAGGCCGCGGTGCGGCCGATGCTGCGTTCGCTGCTGGAGCGTGTGTCGACGGTGTCGAGCGACCAGTCCATCGATGTGCGACTGTCGGCCAGCATCGGATGGGCGAGCGTCTCGCTCATCGGCTACGACCTCGACGACCTCATCGCCGCCGCCGCGGCCGCGGCCGACGAGGCCCAGCTGTCCGGCGGCGACCGCTGGGAGCGCGCGAGCATCGTCGCCTAGGCCGTCCCCCTTAGGATCAGTGGCGTGAGCCCACTCCCCCGTCCGGCGCGCACCGCGGGCCGCGCCTTCGCCTGGATTCTGGCCGGCGCCCTGGTGCTCGGCCTCTTCGCCGCCGTGTGGATCGGTGTGCGCGGCGCGATGGCCTACCAGCACCTCACCCGCATCCAGACCGGAGCCGACGACAGCACGGCGGCCCTCGCGGACGACCCGGCGGCGGCCGCCCCGACCCTCGCGCGGCTTGCGACGGATGCGGCGGCCGCGCACGAGCTCACGTCCGACCCGATCTGGGCCCTCGCCGCGCACACACCGTGGATCGGCCCGCAACTCGCGGCGTTCGGCACGGTCGCGGCCGCCTCCGACGAGCTGCTCCGCGAGAGCCTCCTGCCGCTCGCCACCGCCGCGCAGGGCATATCGGTCGACGCGCTGCGCCCTGTCGGCGGGCGCATCGACACGAGCGTGCTCACCGGTATCGCCGCACCGGCGCAGGATGCCGCGACGAAAGCGACCTCGGCGGCGGAGGCGGTTCAGGAGATCGATCGCACGCCCCTGGTCGGCGTGGTCGGCACGGCCGTCGACCGCGCCGACGACCTGTTCACGCGGGTCGCGACCGCCGTGGACACCGTGTCGCGCACCGCGCAGCTGCTGCCCGACATGCTCGGCCAGAACGGTCCCCGCAACTATCTCGTGCTCGTGCAGAACAACGCCGAGTGGCGCTCACTGGGCGGGATCGCCGGCGCGGCCATCGTGGTGCACACCGAAGGCGGCGCACTGTCCCTGTCGGGCACGCTTTCCTCGCGCGACTTCCCCCGCGGCTACGACGAGCCGGTCGCTCCGCTCTCGGAGGAGGTGGTCGGCATCTTCGACACCAAGCCCGCCCGCTACTTCCAGAACCTCACCCAGATCCCCGACTTCTCGGTGGACGGCCCGATCGCGCGCGCGATGTACCGGCTGAAGACCGGCAGCGACGTCGACGGCGTGCTCGCGGTCGACCCGGTCGTGCTGTCGTACCTGTTGAAGACCACCGGCCCCGTCTCGCTGCCCACCGGCGACACCCTGACCGCCGAGAACGCGGTCCCTCTGCTCCTGAACGAGGTGTACCTGCGCTACACGAACCCGGCTGAACAAGACGCCTTCTTCGCCGGCGCCGCCGGAGCGGTCTTCCAGGCTCTCGCGGACGGGCGCGGCTCGGCATCCGGGCTCATCGAAGCCCTCACGCGCGCGGGTGAGGAACACCGCCTCCTCGCCTGGAGCGCCGATGCCGACGAGCAGAAGCTCATCGACGGCACCGTCGTCGCGGGTCAACTTCCCGTCACCGACGCCCGCACCGCGCGTTTCGGCGTCTACCTGAACGACGGCACCGGCTCCAAGATGAGCTACTACACCGAGCCCGACGTCTCGCTCGCCTGGGCTTCCTGCCTCCCCGCCGGAACGGTGGCGTCGAGGCAGCTCACGCTCCAACTGACGCTCACCAGTCGCGCACCGGCGGATGCCGCCACCTCCCTTCCGTCCTACGTCACGGGCGGCGGCAACTTCGGCACGCCCGCGGGAACGACGGAGGTCGTCGGCAACCTCTACCTGCCCGAGGGGTTCGAGCTGGTCTCCGCCGAAGCGACCAACGGTGCCGGGTTCGCCGGCGGCATGCACGAGGGGCGGCGCGTTCTGACGTTCGACATCGATCTCGATCCCGGAGCATCGACAGGGCTGACCGTCATCGTCCGCGCGACGACGCCCGTCGCCGATGCCCAGGCGCTCGTGACCCCGACGGCAGATGCCGGTCGCAGCCCCGTCGTCGTGGCGACGTGCGGGGTCGGTTAGACTCCCTGCAACCGCGACAACCGCCGAGCTCCACCGAGGCCGCACCGCAGATCGCAGGGAGAAGCTCCATGACCCGCTCGCACCGCTCCATCGACCGGCTCCGCGTCGCACGCGTCGCGGGGGCGAGCCTGCTGGGCGCCGCGCTGGCGCTGTCCCCGGTCGCCGCCCAGGCGTCGACGATCTACCCGCCGGTCGACTCCTGCACGAGCTCCCCGGCGAGCGTGCCCGCGGGCGGCACGCTGTCGTTCGTCTGCGCGTCCGGCACCTTCGCCGCGAACGAGCCCGTGACGATCACCGTCACCGGCGAGAACGGTCGCGACGTCGCGTTCGGCATCGTGCGCTTCGCGATCAGCACGGGCAGCGTCACGCGCACCTCCGACGCCACCGGCGCCCTGCCCGCCGTGGGCATCACCCTCCCTCAGAACGCGAGCGGGGTCTACAACATCGCGGCGATCTCCCGCAGTTCCGCGGGCGGCACGGCGAGCACCTCCATCACGGGGGCGGACGGGCTGCCGAGCACCGGCGGCGACAGCGGCCAGCTGGTCGGCGTCTGGGTGGGCGGCGGCGCGCTCGTCCTCGCGGGCGCCACCGTGCTGATCGCCCTCGCCGCGCGGCGGCGACGCGACCGCGACGATCGCTGACGGACCAGCACCCGCTACAGTTCAGGAGTGTCCTCCTCCCCCCGCAGGCGCATCTCCCGCCGCGCGATCGTCATCACCGCGATCTCAGCGGGAGCCGTCCTCGTGCTCGGCGCGATCGCCGTCGTCGGGGTCTTCATCACCCAGGGGGTGCACGCCGTGCTCGCACAGCCGCCCGCCGTCGGCACGACCGTCATCGCGCCCGAGCAGTCGAAGGCGCGCGTCGCGCTGGACCACATCGACATGGCGGCCGACGCCACCGCCGCCACGCAGTATCTCGCCGCCCAACCGACGGCCTACTGGCTCACGCCCGAGCAGGATCCGATCGGCACGGTCGGCGGCACGGTGCTCAGCCTCATCGCGCAGGGCCGCGACCAGGGCCGTGCGACCGCGATGGTCGTCTACGGGCTGCCCGACCGTGACTGCGGCAACCACTCCGCCGGCGGCCTGTCGCCCGACGATTACCCGCGCTGGGTGCGCGAGATCGGCAAGGCGCTGAAGACGGCGCCCGACGAACAGAAGATCGTGGTGCTCGAGCCCGACAGCATCGCTCTGACCAGTGAGTGCGGCGACATCCCGACGCGGGCGAAGTACCTCTCCGACGCCGTCGACGCACTGAGCTCGACCGGCACCTGGATCTACATCGACGGCGGCCACAGCGCCTGGCACAGCGCCGACGAGATGGCCGATCTCATCGGCCAGATGGGCATCATCGACCGGGTGCGCGGCGTCGCGACCAACGTGTCGAACTATCAGTCGACCTACGACGAGTTCGCCTACGCCCACGCCCTGTCCGCACGGCTCGGCGGCACGCATGCGGTGATCGACACCTCCCGCAACGGCCTCGCGACCGCGGGGGCCACCTGGTGCAACCCTTCCGGGCAGCGGGTCGGCGACCCCGGCGGCACCTTCGGCGACGACGTCGTCGACACCAACCTGTGGATCAAGCCCCCGGGCGAGAGCGACGGCACCTGCAACGGCGGCCCGGACGCCGGGCGGTGGTGGCCGCAGGCAGCGGAGGAGCTCACGCGCGACGTCCGCTGAGCGGGCCGCGGTCCCGCGGCGCTCCGCCGTGGCTAGACTGTGGCTCACCACCCTGCTCCACACCCCCCTAATGGAGAACCTCGGGCCCATGACCGATCCCTCGTTGCCGATGAAGACCGCCGTGATCATCGAAGATGATCCCGACATCCGCCACCTCATCGTCGAGGTGCTGGAAGCGGCGGGCTTCTCGACCGTCTCGGTCGGCAACGGCATCGACGGCGTGCGCGCCGTGCTCTCCTACCAGCCGCTCGTCACGACGCTGGACGTCAACATGCCCGGCATCGACGGATTCGAGGCGGCGCGACGCATCCGGGCGCAGAGCGACACCTTCATCATCATGATCACGGGCTTGGAAGAGGAAGCCGACGTCGTCGTGGGGCTCGGGTCGGGGGCCGACGACTACATCGTCAAGCCCTTCCGCCCGCGCGAGCTGCGCGCCCGCATCGACTCCCTGCTGCGCCGACCGCGTGCGACGATGACGAACGCCCCGCAGCAGGCGGCGCCGCGCCAGGAGGTCGCGGGCCCCTCCTTCCCCGGCGCGCGTCCCGGTCAGCGCGTGCCCGACTACGGGATGCCGTCGGCTCCCGCCGCCGGCTACGGCTATCCCGGCCAGGCGGCGCCCGCGGGATGGCCCGGGGTCGCGTCGCCGACCGGCGCTCCCGACGCCCAGCCGGGGCCATGGCCCACCGTCGAGCCGGTCGCCGACCCGCCCTACAGCTTCGACGAGGTCCGCCACACGGGGGCTCCCGCGGCGGCGGGCCAGCCCGCGGCATCCGCGCCGGCGGCGCCGCCCGCGCCGGCGCAGCCGATCGTCGTCCCCTCCACCGTGGGGCCGCAGGTGCCCGGCACCGAGCTGGCCGCGCCGGGCGGCCCCGGCGCGGTCGTCGCGTTCACGGGACCCGGCTGGGTCGCGCACCGCGATCTCGCCGTCAACCCGGAACAGCGCGTCGCGGCGATCAACGGTCAGGAGCTCGTCCTGACGCGGACGGAGTTCGACCTGCTGGCGACGCTGATGGAGTCCAAGCGTCGGGTGCGCAGCAAGGCGGACCTCACTCTCGTGCTGCGCGGCGAGTCGTACGTGACGAGCTACTTCGTCGGCGAAGCCGACAAGCGCGCCATCGAAGCCCACATGACGAACCTCCGCCGCAAGCTCGGCGACAACCCGGCGAACCCGCGTTACATCGAGACCGTCCGCGGCGTCGGCTACCGGCTCACCTCGGAGCACGCCGCCTGATCCGGCCCGGCGCGGCGCCGGTCGTCAGACCTTGAAGCCCTGGTGCCGGCGGAACAGCTTGAACGACATGAGCACGGTCTGGATGACCGTGACGACACCGACGATCGGCCAGCCCACCCACAGGATGGCGGACTGCGCCACCGGGTCGAGCATGTTCCAGATGACCGCGACGGCGATCGCGACGATCGCGAGCATGATGAACGGCACCCAGTGCCCGATGCTGCCGCCGCCGCGCTCCGCACGCGCCTGCATCGCCCAGTTGTCGACCTTCTTGCGCGAGAGGAACCGCGTCCACGAGCGCAGGAAGTGGCTGATGCGGATCCACATGAACACCTCGGCCGGGACGATGAGCCCGGCGAACATGAGGTCTCGCGAATCGCATGCCTCCATCGTGCGCGCGACGCGCAGGTTCAGCATGGTCGCGATCACGGGCGGGATGAGCCACCACGGCGAGAAGACGAAGGCGTTGATCGACAGCGAGGCGATCAGCAGGGTCAGGAAGGCGACGCGCACGAACAGGTTGGTGAGCATCGAGAAGTTCTCGAACCACCGCAGGCGCAGGTTCGGGTGGAACGGCTGCCCCTTCGTGTCGCCGCGCTGACCGGGCCACATGAGCTCGATCGCGCCGTACGTCCACTTCACCTGCTGGGCGTCGTAGCCCTTCAGCGTCGTCATGCCGCCGACATCCGCGCGGGCGAACGGGCTGATCTTGGTGAGGTAGCCGGCGCTCTTGATCTGCAGCGACAGGAGCGAGTCCTCGACCTCGCTGTCCTTGACCCAGGGCGAGTTCTGGTGGTTCGCCTTCATCACGTCGCGCAGCGCCGTCGTCGAGAAGATCGAGAACTGCCCGCCCAGCACGGCCATGTTGCGCCCGCGCAGGAGGTTCTGGAGGTTGAAGGCGGCGAACTGCGTGCGCTGGCCGGCGATCAGGAACTTGGCGACCAGCCCCTGGATGGGCTTGTCGTCGATCGAGTAGATCGCCGAGATGCCGCCGATGCGCGAGTCCGAGACCGCCTCGCTCTCGAGGAACTCGACCGCGCGACGATCCGCGATCGTGTCGCCGTCGACACCGAGGAGGTAGTCGTAGCCCTCGACGAGCGCATAGCCGTAGTTGAGCGCCCCGACCTTCTTGTCGGGGTTCTTGCCGATGTCGTGCACGAACACCTCGGTGAACTGCTCCCCGAGTTCGGTCGAGATCTCGTGCGGTCCGCTGAACTCCGACGCGATCTTGACGGTGGCGTCGGAGGTGTTGTTGACGACGACGTGGATGACGTCGGGAACGCGACTCTGTCCGAGGAGGGAACGGATCACGTCCGCGATCGACTCCTCCTCGTTGTACGCGGGCACGACGCACCCGATCGTCGAGCGGTGGACCGTCGTGTGCTCGAGGACCGAGGCGAAGTCGTCGAGGTCGGGGATCGCGAGATCGGCCGGATGCGCCGACGCGTCCGGCGCCGGGAACGCGAACGGGTTCGCCGGGGGCGCCGGCGGCGTGGCGAACGGCGCAGCGGTGAACTGCGGTTCGGCTGCCTGCCGTCCGGTGTCAAAGGGCGTGCTCACGATAGATACCTCGTGTCTGCTGTGCTGAACAGACTATTGAGTGGAAGCGGTCGGAGAGAAGATGGCGACCGGCAGAACCTGATAGACGGTCTGCTGCGCGAAGCTCGAGTCGGTGTTGGCGGTGCCTTCCACCCACACCTGGAGCGCGAACTGCAGCGTGATCCCGTAGGTGTCCGCGGGAAGCTGATGGATCGTGGTGGTGGGCACGAGCAGCCCACCCTGGTAGCTGTTGAGCAGCAGACCGCGGTCGGAGCGCAGCGTGTCGGTCGGCACGAGCGTGCGCGGGTCGGCCGAGAACTGGAACGGCGACATCATCTGCTGCTGTCCGACCGTGGACTGCGACACCTGCGAGGTGACGCTGATCATCGACAGGTAGACCCGGCGCTTCTGCGTGAGGACGGCCTTCTCGTCGACGCGGTGGTCGTACACGTTGACGGCGAACCCGAAGGTCTTGTCGTTGTCGGGCGCCCACTCCTGCGTGCGCTTGGGGTCGGCCGCCCACACGTCGAGGCGCACCTCGAGGCCGTCGGCGACGTCGGTGGACAGCGACACCGACCCGTCGTAGGTGAAGGCGGAGTCGAACGGCATCGAGACCGCGGCCGACGCCGACGGGCGCGGTTCGGGCGTGGCGACGACGTTCTGCTGGAGACCGTTGAAGGCGCTCGCGATCTGAGTGCAACCGGTCAGCGAGGTCAGCACGACGAGTCCGGCCGCGACGGTGCCGACGGCGCGGAGCCGGGCGGGGCGGAGGGGGGCGGGAGGCATGATCGACACGTTATCTTCTGGGCGCTCCCCCGCCCGCGGAACTGGGGAAACCTCGACGCGGTCTTTACCCGATCTTGAGGAAGGGGCGGTCAGCCGCCGGTCTGGGCCGCGATGGCGATCGTGAGCGTGTCGCTGGCGGTCTGCTTCGCGAACTCCGTCGACGTGGGCGTGGTCTGCACGAGGAAGTCGTAGTCGAACTGGATCGTCACGTAGGTCGCCTCGGCGGGGACAGCGCCGACGTTGAAGGTGTTCGAGTAGCTGTAGGGCGAGAGCACGAGATAGCCGGGCGACACGGTCGACTGGTCGACCTGCGCGTCCAGCGGCGCGAAGGTCTCCGTCGCGTTCGCGGGGATCGCCGTCATCGACGCGCGCTGGAGGTAGACCTTCTGCCCGTCGTTCGGGGTGATCGTCGTGACCATCGAGAGGCTGATCGGCTTGACAGCCGTGGCGGTCCAGCGGTCCATGCGCAGCGTCGACCAGTAGTTCACGGTGGCCGAGACCGCCCCCGCGGTCAGGGTGCGCTGCGTCGAACCTCCGGACAGGTCGTTCGAGACGGGCGGCGCGACGGGCGCGGCCGAGGTCGCCGGCGGGGCGGCGGGTGTGGTTCCCGTGGCCCACGGCGCGGGTCCGCAGCCCGACAGCGGCAGCGCGACCGCGACGATCCCGATGGCGGCGAGGCGGAGCATGCGATGACGCGCCGACACTGCTGTGCGGGCGGCGCCCCTCCCGGCTCGTCCCATCCGTCAGGTCCCCTTCACGTCGCGAAACATTTACATATCGGAAACCGCGAGAGTTTGCAATCCGACAGACCCCTAGGCAATACTCGGGAGAGCATCAGCTACACCATACCGCTTCATTCTCATCCCCCCCATCTGCAACAAGACCGGATATACGGAACGAGCGGATCATCAGGTACCCCCAGACCGGATTCGAAAGCAGGCTCTCATGAAGCATCGATTCACCAAGGCGGTGGCCTCGGCCGCCGTCGCCGCAGCGCTCGTCTTCGCGGCGCCCGCCATGGCTCAGGCCTACACGCCGGGCGGCACCGTCGACGTCGTCTCGGACGCGCCCTTCACGGTGTCGGGAGACACCTACACGTTCTCGGGATTCGAGGCGGGCGCCACCGTCACGTTCACCCTGACCGGCGAGAACGCGGCCGCGGGCTCCCTCGCGATCGCCAAGTTCGCCGTGTCGTCGACCTCCACGACGAAGACGGCCAGCTCGTCGGGCGTCGCGGCGGTCACCGTCACGCTCCCCGCCGAGGCCAGCGGCAGCTACACCCTGTCGGCCACCGGTGCTCTGACGCCCGCGAGCGCGGGTGGGAGCGGCACGCTGCCGTCCACCGGTGGCGACAGCGAGTCGCTGCTCGGCATCTGGGTCGGTGGCGGGGCACTCGTCCTCGCCGGCGCGACGATCGCCGTGGCCGCCACGGTCCGCCGCGGCCGCCAGGAGACCAGCGCCTGACACGCACCACGCAACGAGAGAGCCTCCCCGGTCACGGCCGGGGAGGCTCTCTCGTTGTCGGGACGCCCGTGTCGCGGCATCCGCAGCGCGCTCAGCGCACGACGGCGGTGACGCTCGTGAGCCGCGACAGCACCTCCTGGCTGATCGAGCCGAGCAGGAAGCGCGCGAGCGCACCGCGCCCGTGCGTGCCCACGACGGCGAGGCGCGCGGTCATCGCGCGCGATCCGATGACCCGCGAGGGATACCCCCGCTCGACCACCCGCTCCACGACGAGGTCGGGGAAGTCGACGGCGAGACCGGCGAGGGCGACCGCCTGCATCTCCTCCGTCGCGGCCTGCATGTTGGCGAGGTACATCTCGGGGTACACCGCGAGTCCGTTGCGCGGGGCCTCCAGCGGCGTCCACACGCTCACCGCCGTCAGCGACTCGCCCAGCCGATCGGCCTCGCGGGCCGCGAAGCGCAGCGCGTGCTCCGAGACGGGCGAGCCGTCGATGCCGACCACGACGCCCGAGCGCCCCACCAGCTCCACGTCGGGGACGACGACGACCGGGCACGCGGCACCGGCGGCGATGCGGATGCCGTGGGCTCCCCGCGCCGGACCCGCGCCCGGCCCGCGGTAATCGCTGCCGATCACGAGAAGCGCCGCCTCCGCGCTGGCGTCGATCAGCCGCGAGACGGGGTCGCCGGCTTCCGCGCGGCAGACCACCGGGATCCCGGCATCCCGCACCGGCTCGGCGAGGCGCTCCAGCAACGTCTCCGTCGCCGCGACGGCCTGCTCGAGCACCGCCGCTTCACCGACGGTGCCGAGCACGCCGCCGACCACCGAGAGGAGCTCGATCCGCTGACTTCCCGGAGGCGCCGCCTGCGCCCGCTGCACTGCCCAGCGCACCGCGCGAACGGCGACGGGCGCACCCGTCACGGCTACAACGATCGAGTCGACCATGATCTCATCCCTCCGTCGGGATCGGCGTAGCAGAACCCTACGCCGGACGGCACGAGACCCGCGCGGGCGCGCGCCGTGACTAACCCTCAGGACGACGCGGTCGGCAACGCGGTCGGCTCGGCCGTGATGAGGATCGGCAGGTGGTCGCTGCGCCCCTGCGGCAGCGTCGTGATCGTGTCGATGTGGAAGCCGACGCTCGTCGCGAAGTCGTAGTGTCCGCGGAAGAACTTGTACCGCGTGTAGGTGCGCGCATCGCTCAGGGTCAGCTCGTATCCCGACTCGCGGACGTGCTGGCCCAGGTTCTCCTTGAACACGGGGTAGTTGTAGTCGCCGACCATGAGGATCGGCAGGTCGGGCCCCAGGCTCGTGAGCTCCTCGAGCGCCGCCTGGATCTGCTTGCGCCGCAGCGAGTTCAGCGCGGTCAGGGGTGCGGCGTGGAAGCTCGCGACGATCAGCTCGCGACCGAGATCGATATCGTGCAGGCGCACCGCCAGCATCCGCTCCTCCGCAGGCTTGAGCACGCGGTCGTGGAGCGACTTCTTCAGCGCGAGCGAGCGCACCTCCCGGGCGGCGAAGCTGTTGCGGCGGTAGTAGAGGGCCAGCCCCAGACGGTTGCGCGCCGTCGCCTCGGCGAGGTGGAGATCGCCGATCTCCACCGGAAGGTCGCCCGAGACCGCCTCCTGCAGGCACAGGATGTCGGCGCCCGTCGTCTCCACGAGCGCGTCGAGCTCGCCGATCGCCTTGTGCTTGTTGAGGTTGTACGAGATGACCTTCATCCCCCGCCTTCCGTCGCCATCAGCCTAGGCGCGCCTCTTAAGAATCCGCTCCGTCTTGACAACGCGCGCAGGCCGTCAGTCGGCGTCGAGGCGGCGGTGGGCGCGCGTCTGCTCGGCACGGGCCGCGAGCTGATCGTCGGCGGGGTAGCCCACCTCCGTCAGAGTGAGGCCGCGGGCCGCCAGCACCTTCACCTCGCTCGTGCGCACGCCCTCGTCGCGGATCGCGGCGACGTCGGCGACCTCCAGGCGTCCCTCGCCGACGGCGGCGCACGCGCCGACGAGAGCGCGCACCATGCTGTGGCAGAAGGCGTCGGCCCGCACCCGCGCGATCAGGATGCCGCGGTCATCGCGGTGCCATCCGAAGTCGAGGAGCGTGCGGATCGTCGTGGCGCCCTCGCGCCACTTGCAGTAGGCCGCGAAGTCGTGGAGGCCGATGAGGGAGCGGGCCGCGGCATCCATGGCCGCCACGTCGAGAGCGGCCTTGACGGTCGTCGTCCGCACCCTCTCCAGGGGGTCGTATCCGGATTCCCGGTCGGCGATGCGGTACTCGTAGCGACGCCACACGGCGGAGAAGCGCGCGTCGAAGCCGTCGGCGGCGCGCGCGGTGCGCCGCAGCGCGACGTCGGGGTACGGGCCCAGCACGCCGTTCACGCGGGCGGCGAGCGCCTCGGCCGTCGCCGCCCGGCTCTTCGCGAGACGCTCCTGCTGGGCCGGCGTGAGGTCCAGATGCGCCACCTGTCCGGAGGCGTGGACGCCGGCATCCGTCCGCCCCGCGACGACCAGTTGGGGGTCGCCGCCGAGCACGCGCGCGATCGCGGCCTCGAGGGTACCCTGCACGGTGCGCAGGCCCGGTTGACGCGCCCAGCCGCGGAAGGCCGTGCCGTCATAGGCGAGGTCGAGGCGCAGCCGTACGGGGGCCGTGTCGTCGTCGGTCACCGATCGATCCGCTCAGCCGAGAACCGCGTCGACCTCGGCGCGGACGGGCGGATTGGCTCCGGCACGCGAGACCGTGATGCCGGCGGTGACGGCGGCGCGGCGCAGCGCCGCCCGGAACACGGCGGCGTCCTCGAACAGGGCGGGGTCGTCGAGGGCGCTCGAGACGAGGCTCGCCATGTAGGCGTCCCCCGCGCCGATCGTGTCGGCGACCGTGACCGGGAGCGCGTCGACCGCGGCGACGCCGCCGAGCCCGAGTCCGATGGCGCCGGATCCCCCGCGGGTCATGACGACGATGCGCGGGCCGTGCGCGGCGATCTGGTGCAGGACGGCCTCGGCGTCCAGGCCCGGGTAGAGCCATTCGGCGTCTTCGTCGCTGAGCTTGACGAGGTCCGCGGATGCCGCGGCCTGCGCGAACCGCGCGCGTGCCACCTCGTGACCGCCCACGAGGGCGGGACGGATGTTCGGGTCGAGCGTCACGAGCGCCGTCCCGTTGTCGGCGGCGCGGCGCAGCACCTCCAGCACGGCGCTTCCCCCGGGCTCCAGGAACAGCGCGATCGAGCCCGTGTGCACGATGCGGACGTCGTCGGCGGCGAGCGCCGGCACGGCCCAGTCGATGGCGAACTCGTACTCCGCGGAACCGTCGGCGCGCAACCGGGCGCGCGCCGTGGAGGTCGCGGCATCCGTCCACGACGCCTCGTCGACGACCGCTCCCGATGCGGTGATCTGGGCGGCGATCCGCTCGCCGCGCGCATCCCGTCCGAGACGGGTGAGCAGGCGCACGCGGTGCCCCTGACGGGCCACGCCCACCGCGACGTTGGCGGGGCTGCCGCCCACCAGCTCACGGTCGCCGTCCGTCGTCTCCACGATGTCGATCAGGGCTTCGCCGATCACCAGCACATCCGCTTCCATGCCCCCAGTCTGGCAGGACGTCCGCGACCCGCGCGTCACCGGACGGCCGTGCCTCCGCGACGCGTGCCTGGCGTGTCGCCGCGCGCCGGAACGTACACTGGAGAACCTGCGCGAGCCCGCCCCGTCCGGCCCCGCCGCGCCCGCGCTC
>NZ_JBXAFF010000050.1:0-18030 GCF_058792815.1 Microbacterium sp. MPR-TSA4 | reverse complement strand
ACGGGAGGCGGGGTGAGGGTGGTCATCGGGCGGTTCCGTTCTCCCAGTGGATGAGGGCGGCGAGCACGCGGCGGTTGCCGTGCTCGTCCTGCTCCAGATCGAGCTTCTGGAACAGGGAGGTGATGTGCTTCTCGACGCTCGCCTCGCTGACGAACAGCGTCTGGGCGATCGCCTGGTTGCTCTTGCCTTCGGCGATGAGCGCCAGCACGGTGCGCTCACGGTCGGTGAGGCGTTCCATGCGCACGTCGCGACCGCGACGGGTCAGCAGCTGGGCGACGACCTCCGGGTCGAGCACGGTCGCCCCGGCGCCGATCCGCGCGACCGCGTCGAGGAAGTCTGAGACGTCGGCGACGCGGTCCTTCAGCAGGTAGCCGAGCGAGCCCGACTGCTCGGTGATGAGCTCGCCGGCGTACTGCTCCTCGACGTACTGGCTGAGGACCAGCACCGCCAGGTCGGGGCGGGTGCGGCGCAGGTGCACCGCGGCGCGGATGCCCTCGTCGGTGAAGGTCGGGGGGAGGCGGACGTCGAGGATGCAGAGCTCGGGCGCGGTCGCCTCGACCGTGGCGACGAGGTCGCCGGCGTCGGGCAGGGCTGCGACGACCTCGTGTCCGGCGTCGTCGAGCAGCCGTACCAGTCCCTCGCGCAGGAGCGCGGAGTCCTCGCAGATCAGGATGCGCACGGGACGCTCACCTCCAGCGCCGTCGGGCCGCCGTGGGGACTGTCGAGCCGGCTCATGCCGCCGGCCGCGGCGATGCGGTGGGCGATGCCGTCCAGCCCGCCGCCGGGGAGCACCTGGGCTCCGCCGACGCCGTTGTCCTCGACGCGCGCCCAGAGCATCGTCGCCGCGCCGTCGACGGCGTCGCGTAGACGCACCGTGACACGCACCTCGCTGCCGCGCGAGTGCTTGGCCGCGTTGGTGAGCGACTCGGCGATCGCGAAGTAGACGGCCGCCTCGGCGGTGCGGCTGCAGCGGCCGGCCGCGGGGGCGGGGAGGCGCACGTCGAGGCTCACCGGCACGTGCGAACGCGCGGCGAGGGCGCTCAGCGCGGCATCCAGCCCGCGGTCGTCCAGCACCGACGCATGGATACCGCGGGCCAGCTGGCGCAGCTCGGTGATGGCGGCCTTGGTCGAAGTGTGCGCCTCGTCGATCAGGGCTTTCGCGGAGGCCGGGTCGGAGTCGATCTTCTGCTGGGCCAGGCCCAGTGTCATCCCGACGGACACGAGCCGGGGCTGCACGCCGTCGTGGAGGTCGCGCTCGATGCGGGTGCGCTCGACCTCGCCGGCGCGCACGGCGCTCTCGCGCTGGGTGCCGGCCGTGCGGGCCTGTTCGAGGAGTACGGCCTCGCGGCTGGGCACGAGGACGGCGCGGGTGAGCACGCCGTGCAGGAGGGCGGCGCCGACCAGGAGGGCGAGGCCGGCGAGGATGCCGACGACGCCGACCAACACGGCCCACTCGCTGCCGATGTGCACATCGGTGCTCGGCACGCGCACGCTGTCGCCGCCGACCAGCGGGGTGAACAGCACGGCGACGCTGGAGGCGAGGGCGCCGACGATCGGCAGCACCACGAGACCGAGGATCGTGGAGATCGCCGCCGAGGCGATGCCGCGCCACATGGGTCCGTCGGTGAACTGACGCCACAGCGAACGCAGCCAGCCGCCGAATCCGGGACGGCCGCTGTGTCGGAGGGGGAGGGCGGGCAGGCCGAACGAGTAGAGCCCGTCGACGCGGGCGTACTCGAGCCAGGCGGTGGCCCACATCGCGTAGACGAAGGCGACGAGGAAGACCGCGCCGATGCCGAGGGCGGGCAGCAGGCCCAGTCCGAGGCTCAGCAGCAGGAGGAGGACGGTGAAGACGGCGGTGCCGGCGAGGCCCATCGCGGCGAGCTGCGCGATGGCGCCCAGGTGGGCGAGCAGGCCGATCCGACGCGTGGGCGTCGCCTCGGGCACGGTCGCCGGTGGCGCGGGAGGGGCGCCGGCATGATCGGTGTGGGGCATGACTCCACGCTAGGGCGCGGCCGACCGCGGGCGCAGGGGAGCGGTCCCCCGGTTCCGTTTCGGGTTATCCCCCGGTCGCGGCGCGCGACGCGCGGCGGGGCCGGTGGGGGAGGATGGAGGCGTGACCTCCGCCGACATCCGTCTCATCGCCGTCGACATGGACGGCACGCTGCTGCTGCCCGACGGCTCGGTGCCGGAAGGCCTGTGGCCCCTGCTCGAGCGCCTCCGCGATCGGGGCATCGCCTTCGCTCCCGCGAGCGGACGGCAGCTCGCGACGCTGCAGCGCACGTTCGCCGGTGTCGACGCGGAGCTCGACTACATCGCCGAGAACGGCGCGTACGTCGTCCGCGGCGACGTCGAGGTCAGCTCCGACGCCGTCGACCCGCGGGTCGCGGCCGAGGTCGTGGTGCGCGTGCGGTCGCTGGTCGCCTCCGGAGCCCTGCGGGCCGGGCTGGTGCTGTGCGGAAAGCGCTCGGCCTACGTCGAGGACACGGACGAGGCGTTCCTCGCCGAGGTGGACAAGTACTACGCCCGGCTGGAGGTCGTTCCCGACCTGCTCGCGGTCGACGATCAGATCCTCAAGCTGGCGATCTTCGACGTCGACGGCGGGGAACGGCACACGGCGCCCGCCTTCGCCGACCTCGCCGCGACCCATCAGGTGGTCGTCTCCGGTCAGCACTGGGTCGACATCATGAACCCGACCGTCAACAAGGGCGTCGCGCTGCGCGCGCTGCAGGACGCGTTGGGCGTGACGTCGGCGCAGACGGCCGCCTTCGGCGACTACCTGAACGATCTCGAGCTGCTGCGGGCCGCCGACTGGTCGTATGCGATGGCGGACGCGCATCCCGAGGTCGCCGCCGTTGCGCGCTTCCGCGCGCCGTCGAACGCGCAGGCCGGCGTGCTGACCGTGATCGCGCGGCTGCTCGGCGACTGACGGTCCGCCGCGGGGCGTAGCGTGGGGTCATGGTCACGATCCCCACGGTCTCCCTGAACGACGGCACCGCCTTCCCGGAGCTCGGCTTCGGCACTTACACGCTGCGCGGCGACGACGGCGTCGCGGCGATCGAGGCGGCGATCGGAGCCGGCTACCGCCTGCTCGACTCGGCCGTGAACTACCAGAACGAGGTCGAGGTGGGCGAGGCCGTGCGCCGCAGCGGCATCCGCGACGAGCTCATCGTCACGACGAAGGTGCCGGGCCGCGAGCACGGCTACGAGGAGACCGTCCGCAGCGCGCACGGGTCGCTCGAGCGTCTCGGTCTCGACCGCATCGACCTCTACCTCATCCACTGGCCGAACCCCAGCGTCGATCGCTACGTCGAGACCTTCCGCGCGATGATCGACCTCCGCCGCGACGGGAAGGTCGGCTCGATCGGTGTGTCGAACTTCACCGCGGCGATGCTCACGCGGCTCATCGACGAGACGGGCGTGACGCCGGCCGTCAACCAGGTGGAGATGCACCCCTACTTCCCCCAGGACGCCCTCCGCGCCTTCCACGCCGCCCACGGCATCCGCACGGAGAGCTGGAGCCCCCTGGCGCGGCGCAGCGAGCTGCTGAGCGAGCAGGTCGTCGCCGACGTCGCGGCCGCGCACGGCGTGAGCCCGACCCAGGCCGTGCTGCGCTGGCACACGCAGCTCGGGTCGACGCCGATCCCCAAGTCCGCGACTCCGGCGCGGCAGGTGGAGAACGCCGATGTGTTCGACTTCACACTCACGGATGCCGAGATCCGCGCGATCAGCGGGCTCGAACGCGGCCGCCTGTGGGACGGTGACCCCGAGACCCACGAGGAGATGTAGGCGCGTCGTCGCTCAGTGGGCGGGCTCCGCCTCCGCGGCGGGCCCGACGCGCGCGAGCAGCCGGTCCAGCCCGAGGAAGAGATAGCCGACGGCGACGAGCGCGACCGTGAGGCCGACGATCCACACCGCGACGCCGCCCACGCCGTGCGTGGACACGTCCATGAACGGGTAGGGCACCGTCGTGCCGCCCGCGAAGCGGCCGCCGAGGGCGCTGTAGCCGAACGCGAACACGAGGTAGGCGTAGGGGATGAGGGCCCACAGCAGGGGGTCATAGCCGCGCAGTCGCCCCTTGGGGACGAACAGGAGCCAGTCGACGATGACGAGGACGGGCGTGATGATGTGCACGAGGTTGTCGGTCAGGGTGAACGGCTGATAGGCGCCCGGCTGGGTGAACAGCGACGGGGCGAGCACGAAGAGGTAGATCAGCATCGTGACGGTGATCGCCTCCATGACCGCCGCCGCCCATCGCGCGGAGGGCGTCGAGGCTCCGGTCCAGCCCTCGCGCTGCGCGTCGCGCAGCGTCACGACGGCCGACAGGATCATCCAGGCCAGGCACAGCACGTTGCTGAGCACCGTGTAGTACAGGAACGACGTCCAGGTCGGCGACGCGGTCCACAGTCCCGACACCCGCGCGATGCCGACGACGATGACGAGCGCCGCGACGGCGCGATACCCGAAGGCGAGGAGGCGGGAGCGCACGATCATGCGCCCATGTTAGGGGGCGGGGCGGCGGTCGACGGCTCAGTGGGGTGCGTGGTACGCGCTCTCGCCGCGCTTCCAGTAGCCCTTCACGACGATGCGGTCTGCGGGCAGGCCCCAGCGCTCGACGAGCAGCGCCCGCCCGGGGCGGACGATCCCCTGCTCGGCGGCGACGAAGCCGAAGACGTCGCCGGCCGGCCGGTCGGCGGCCCCGAGCGCGTCGAGCCGGTGCGCGAGCGCGACGCCGGCGGCCGCGCCGCCGCGATGCACCTGCTCGACGATCACCCCGGGCGGCGCCGCGATCGGCAGCTCGTGCGCCTCGTCGGACGACTCGACGAGGATGCGCCCGACGGCGTCGGCGTCCATGAGGTGCGCGAAGCGGCGCATCGCGGGCACCGCCGTCTCGTCGCCGGCGAGGAGCCAGCCGTCGGGCCGGCCGGTGAGCACCATCGAACCGCGGGGGCCGCCCACGCCGATCGCGGCGCCCGGTTCCGCGTCGCGCGCCCACTCGGCGGCCACGCCGTTGTCGCCGCCGTCAGCACCGTTTTCCGCACCGTTTTCCGCACCGTGCAGCGCGAACTCGATGTCCAGCCATCCCTCCTCGGCATCCCACGCGAGCGGGGTGTACTCGCGGCTCGGCGCCGCCCGCAGCTCCTCGAGGGACGCCGGCGGCGCGTCGGGGAAGAAGAGGCGGAGGTGGTCGTCGGCGCCCGGGGAGTCGAATCCACGCAGGTCCGCGCCGGAGACGCGCACGCGCACGTAGGCGGGGGTCAGCCACTGACGCGCGGTCAGCTGCGCGCGGCGGAACCGCAGCTCCAGGGGGCGACGCTCGAGGCGGAAGGCGGGGGTGGCGGTCATGCGGGCTCCTCAGTGGACGGGCGGACGGTGGTAGACGGCGAATCGTCCCGTCGGGCCGTCGAGGACGGTGACGGGGGTGCGGAAGACGCGGCTGAGGACATCGTCCCGGATGATCTCGTCGGGGGTGCCGTGCACCACGATCGCGCCGTCGTCCATCGCGACGATGCGATCGCTGTAGGCGGCGGCGAAGTTGATGTCGTGCAGGACGATCACGATGGTCGTCCCGAGGGCGTCGGCGGCGTGACGCAACTGCATCATCATCCGCACCGAGTGCTCGGCGTCGAGGTTGTTGAGCGGTTCGTCCAGCAGCACGTAGCGCGTGTCCTGCGCGAGCACCATGGCGACGTACGCGCGCTGGCGCTGGCCCCCGGAGAGCTGATCGAGGAACCGCTGCTCGAGCGGGGCGAGATCGAGGAGGTCGATCGCCTCGGAGATCTTCTCCTCGTCGCCGGCGGTCAGCCGGCCGCCGCTGTGCGGGAACCTTCCGAATCCGACGAGCTGGCGCACGGTCAGCCGCGTGACGAAATGGTTCTCCTGCCGCAGGATCGACACGATGCGCGCGACCTCTCTCGACGCCGTGCGGTGCACGTCGACGCCGCCGATCGTGATCGTCCCCGTGTCGGGCGTCGAGAGGCGGCCCATCATCGTGAGCAGCGTGGACTTGCCCGCGCCGTTGGGCCCGACGAGGGAGATGATCCCGCCCGCGGGCAGTTCGAGCGAGACGGGGCCGATGCGGGTGGCTCCGTAGTCCTTCACGACACCGTCCAGACGGATCACAGGCGCCCCTTCCGGAAGACGACGAGCAGGAACAGGATGCCGCCGATGAGCTCGACGACGATGGTCACGCTGTCCACGAGCGAGAAGACGTGGCGCAGCAGGAAGTAGGCGCCGGTCAGGATGACGTAGCCGACCAGCCACGCGGTCGGCAGCACCCGGCGGTGCTCGTGGGTGTCGGCGACGGCGTAGGCCAGCGTCGCCGAGAGGAAGCCGAGGAACGTCATGGGCCCGACCAGCGACGTGCTCATCGCCATCAGCACCGCCACCAGGGTGAGCATGAGCATCACCTGGCGCCGGTGGCGGATGCCGAGACCCGTGCTGATGTCGCCGCCGAGCGCGAGCACGTCGAGCCGCCGGGACAGCAGGAGCACCGCCCCTCCGGCGACGGCGCAGATCGGGACCACGAGCCACAGCAGCCCCGTGTCCGCGTTGCCGATGCTGCCGAACAGGCGTGCGCGCAGCACGTCGAAGGTGCTGGGATCGAGCAGCTGCTGCAGGAAGGTCGACAGCGAGCTCATGGCCGTGCCGAGGACGATGCCCACGAGCAGCATGACGTGCAGGTTGCCGAAGCGTCCCGACAGCAGCCACGAGTACAGCAGCACGGCGAACAGCACCATCGCCGCCGACTGCAGCACGAAGCGCCAGGTCGGGGACAGGCCCGACACCGACGTGGTCCCGAACACGAAGACGACGGCGGTCTGGATGAGCACGTACATCGACTCGAACCCCATGATCGAGGGGGTGAGGATGCGGTTGTTCGTCACCGTCTGGAACGCGACGGTGGCGTGGGCCTGGCAGAACGTCACGAGGGCGATCACGACGACGGTCGTGGTCCGCATCGACGTCACCCGCCACCAACGATCGCTGAACGGCTCGAACCGGTTGTCCCACGTCAGCAGCAGCACCGTGAGCGCGAGGGCGACGGCGACGAGGGCGGCGGTCCGCAGGTGCGCGCGCGAGCGCCGCGCGGCGCTCGCGTAGGCGCCGACGGCGCGGGGCGCGGCGGGGGCGGATGCGGTGGCACGGCCGGTGGCGCGGTCAGCGAGCATCGGTCCTCCGGGTGCGCAGCAGCATCCCGATGAACACCACCGGCCCGATCACGCCGAGCACGAGGGAGACGGGCATCTCGAAGGGCATGATGACGATGCGACCGATGATGTCGCACACCGTCACCACCCAGATTCCCGCGAGGAACACCCACGGCAGGTTCTCGCGGAGGTCGTCGCCGCGGATCATCGAGACCAGGTTCGGCACGATGAGGCCGAGGAAGGGGAGCATCCCGATCACGACGGTGACGACGCCGGTCGTGATGGCGACGAGCCCGACGCCGATGAGCACCACGCGCTCGTAGTGCAGCCCGACGTTCGTGGCCACCTCCTTGCCGAGCCCGGCGACGGTGAAGCGGTCGGCCGTGAACGCGACGACCGCGGCGACGGCGACGACGATCCACAGCAGCTCGTAGCGACCGGCCTCGACGCCGGTGAAGCGGCCCAGGAACCATCCGCCGAGCATCTGCAGCAGCCCCGCGCGGATGGCGATGAACGCCGTGACGGCGCTGATCACGGCGCCGAACATGATGCCGACGATGGGGACGATGAGGGAGGACTTCAGCGACACGCGCCGCAGGAACGCGAAGAAGACGAGGGTGCCCACGAACGCGCACGCGATCGCGGCGAGCATCTTCGCCACGACTCCCGCCGACGGCGCCAGCACTGCGGCGAGCAGGAGTCCGAGGCCGGCCCACTCCGTCGTGCCGACGGTGGTCGGCTCGACGAAGCGGTTCTGGGTCATGAGCTGCATGACGAGTCCCGCCATCGCCATGCTCGCCCCCGCCAGCATGAGCGACGCGGTGCGCGGGACGCGGGTGATCCACAGGAAGTCGGCGCCGGTGGGGTCGGTGATGTCGGCGACGCCGACGAAGAGGGAGACGCCCAGCAGCACCGCCGTGGCGGCGACGCCCGCGGCGAGGGTCACGGCGCGCCGGCGCCGGCTCCGCACGGGTGCTCGCCGGGTGGCGAGCGCGTCGACGTTCGTCACGCGACGCAGGGCGGTGGGATCGGGCATGGGAGGCGGCTCCGAGCGGTGGCCGCCGCCACGGCCTCCCGGCCCGCCGTGCGGGATGCCGGGGGTCGCGGCGGCGACCTGTGGGGGCGTCAGCGGCTCTCGAAGAGCGTCGTGAGGCCGTTGAGGACCGAGATGTAGGCGAAGACGTCCTCGGTCAGGTAGTAGTCGGACGGGAGGACGTAGATCGCGCGGTCCTTCACCGCGGCGACGTTCGCCAGTGCGGTCGAGCCCGTGATGAGATCGAGCGCCGGGGTGACCTCCCCGTCGCCGACGGCGGCGTCGCGGTCCAGCACGAGGAACACGTCGGCGTCGGCGGCGGCCAGCGCCTCGAGCGAGAGGGTGTCGCCCTTGTCGGTCTGCGTGCCCGCGGCATCCAGGGCGGGCGTCAGCCCGAGCAGGCTGAAGAAGATGCTCGCGCCGCGCCCGTCCGTCGGGTTGGAGTAGTTGATCTCGCCGCCCGTCGTGATCAGGCCCATCACCGTCGTGGCCGGGTCGTAGGCGGCCGTGGCGGCGGCGACGGCGTCGTGGAACTGCGCGATCAGCGCGGCGGCCTCGTTCTTGCGGTCGAAGATCTCGCCCATGAGCGTGACGCTCTTCACGAGGTACTCGTCGGCCGACATCCCGGCGGGGGTGTCGGTGTCGACGATCGCCGCGTCGGGGGCCGCGTCGCGGACGCCCTTCGCGGTCTCCTCGCCTCCGAAGCGGTAGCCCGTGATGACGAGGTCGGGGTCGGCCGCGACGATCTGCTCGTAGTCCGGCTCGCCGTGCGTGCCGATGTTGAGGATGTCCTCGTCGTCCTTCAGCGGGTTGTTCGGGCTCATGAGATCGCGCGGCGCGACCGTGATCGGCAGATCCCAGTCGGCGGCGAGCTGGAAGAGGCGGTTGTCGGTGATCGCGACGCTGTTCGCGCTCTCGATCGTGACCTCGTTGCCGCCGAGGTCGGTGACCGTCACGGGGTAGTAGTCGGCGGCGGCCGCGGCGGACGACGCGGGCGCGGTGGAGGTGCCGGCGCAGGCGGACAGGACGAGCAGGGATGCCAGGGCCAGCGGCACGACGGCCGCGAAACGGCGCAGGGTCATAGGGAACTCCTCGGTTGCGGTGTGACGCGACCGTCGTCGCGAGATAGGTTAGGCATACCTAATCTCTACTATGCCGGATGGGCGTCGACACCGCCAAAGGAGGGGGTCAGAGCTGCGCGCCGTCGTCCCAGGGATCGTCCAGCCGCGGGGTGCGACCGCGCCACGACTCGTAGGCGAGGAGCCAGCCGATGGAGACGATGACGGCCAGCAGCAGTCCCAGCCAGACGTTCTGCAGGATCAGCCCGAACACCACGCCGGCCGCCAGCAGAACGAGCGTGCCGACCAGCCATCCGATGCGACCGCGCGGCCAGCCTCTGTGCGTCATGCCGTCAGCCTAGGAGATCGCCGTCACCGCGTCACCGCGCGCGATGGTCCTCCGGCGCGAGGCGCGGACCCCGCCGCGGCTCGAACCGGCCGCTGAGCCCGAGCAGGCGGATGACCCGCTGCCGGTGCCCGCGCCAGGGCTCGAGCAGCTCCAGCATCCCGTCGTCGTCGACGCGGCGTCCCGTCAACGCGTAACCGACCTGGTGGGCGAGATGATAGTCGCCGACGCTGACGGCATCCGCGTCGCCGAAGGCGCGGATGCGCGCCTCCGCGCTCGTCCACGGCCCGATCCCGCGCAGAGCGGTGAGGGGTGCATCGGCGGATGCCGCATCCGTCGCGACCCGCTCGATCGACGCGCGCCGGGCGGCGGCATCGACGATCGTCCGCGACTGCGCCGGCTCGAGCCCCGCGCGATGCCAGGTCCAGCTGGGGATGCGATGCCAGTCGGCGGGCGGGGCGAACATCGGCAGCGGCGTGGGACCGGGCGCGCGCTCGCCGCACCAGGTCAGGATCATCCGCCAGGCGCCGAAGGCCTGCAGGCCCGTGACCTTCTGCTCGAAGATCGCGCTGACGAGCGCGTCGAAGACGAGATCGGTGCGGCCGAGGCGCAGGTCGTCGTGCCGGCGGTGGGTCTCGGCGACGACCGGATGGTGGTGCGCCTCGAAGCCGGCGGGGTCGTCATCGGCGCCGCACAGTGCCGGCACCTGCGCGAGCGCCCACGCGGCTCCCGGTCCCCACGCGGCGGCACGCACGCGGGTGCGTTCGATGCGCAGCGCGAGCGTCGCGACGCCCTCGGGCGTGCGGGTCGCGCGCCAGATGACCCCCTCGTGCTCCCGCTGCGACGGATCGTGCGCGCCGCGCTGCTGGTGCCGGATCGCTCGCGCCGCATCGATCGGCAGGCGCGGACGGTACTCGGTCTCGACGGGGCGCGGCGAGGCGGGTCGCGGGTCACGGGTGCGCGCCGGCATCCTCTCCCGCGTCGTCATGCGCACACCCTACGTCACCACCTCCGACACCGGCTCCGACACCGCGGGCGGTCGGGCGCGCGGGACGCGCCGTGGCTCAGAAGCGGTCGGGCGAGGGGGTGCCGTGGCCGTAGCGGATGACGACGTCGGCGTGGCGGTCGAAGCGGTAGCCGATGCCGCGGACGGTCCGCACGATGTCCTCGTAGCGGCCGAGCTTGGAGCGCAGCCGTCGCACGTGCACGTCGATGGTGCGCTCGCCGGGGGCCTCCTCGGCGTCGGCGTGGCTCCACAGCGACGAGACGAGCTCGGCCCGCTCGATCGTGCGCCCTTCGCGCAGCACGAGGTACTGGAGCAGCTCGAACTCCTTGAACGTCAGCTGCGCCGCCTCGCCCTCGATGTGCACGCGCCGACGCGAGATGTCGATCGTGACGCCGCCGGGGACGTGGTCGTCCTCCGGCTCCTCCTGCTTGGTGCGCGCGACGGCGCTGGGCTCGTGCAGGGCGAGGCGGACGACGTCGACGTCACGGCCGCCCGCGCCGGCCGGGGCCAGGGCGACGGTCGCGTACGTCTCGGCGTGCGGGGCGAGCTCGCCGAGCGTGCGCCGCAGGGCCTCGACGAGCGTCGACAGCGACACGCCGGCGGCGGCGGCCTTCGCCTCGTCGATGCCGACGTACAGCGCGAACCCGCGCGGAGCGGTGCCCACGGGAACGCTGCCGGTCGCCGGTGCGGGCGTCGCCGGAGCGGCGGGAGCGGGAGCGGCAGGGCGGGCGGCGACGTCGGGGACGGCGCGGAGGTGACGGACGGGAGCGGGCGAGGCGAGGAGAGCGGAGTTCGACACGGGAGATGTCCTTCGGAGGCGGAACCCGGGCGGAGGGCCGAGAAGCGGGTTCGAGTGTGTGTTGCGAGGGGCCCGGAGGAAGATGTCGCATCGGATCCGATGCGAGGGCCTGTGCGAGACAGCCGGCATCCGCGTTGTGCGCGGTGCGGTGCTCGGGGGGTGGCGCCGGCTGAGAGTGTGGGTCAGCGTCGGCGGGCGCACCCGGCGGGGTTCACCGTCAGTGGCACATTCGGCAACACATGGCAACGCGCGGCATCATGATGCCGGCATGTCCGTTCGCCTCCAGGGCGGACAGAGTGCGTGCGTTGTCAGTCATGCGCCTGATTATGACGAACGGTGTCCGGATGTGTCAAACCGCACGGATGCCGCCGCCGCAAGATGACGGAATATGACAGAGTGCATGATCGTGCGCGCGTCCCCTCCCCATCGCATCCGTGTCGTCGGCACCTCGGGGTCGGGCAAGTCCCGGCTCGCGGAGGTCGTGGCCGCGCGGATGGGGCTCGCCCGGCTCGAGCTCGACGCGGTGTTCTGGGACGAGGGGTGGACGTACCGCGACCTCGACGAGGCCCAGGCCCGCGTGCGGGCGTTCCTCGCGGCGCACCCGGAGGGGTGGGTCGCGGACGGCAACTGGAACTCGCGCCTGGGCGACCTGATGGAGCCCGGCACCCCGGGCGGCGCCGACGCCGTGGTCTGGGTGGACCACTCGCGGCCGGTCGTGATGGCGCGGGTGATCCGGCGCACGCTGCGCCGCGGCATCCTTCGCGAAGAGCTCTGGCACGGCAACCGCGAGCGGCCGCGGACCTGGCTGAAGTGGGCGCCGGAGGACAACATCATCCGCTGGGCGTGGACCACCCATCCGACGATGACCCGGCGGATGGAGGCGCGCATCGCGGCGGGCGATCCCGTCGTCCGGCTGCGCGGGCAGCGCGAGGTCGACGCGTGGGTGCGCTCGCTGCCGGAGGCTCCGCGGCGATAGCGACGCACCCGGCCCCCGTCACGGCGGCGCGGCGTAGCGTAGAGGCATGACCGGAGAGACACGCGACGACCTGTCCTTCACGAACGAGGCGGAGCAGTCGCGGTACGTCCTGCGCGACGGCGAGCAGATCGTGAGCGTGCTCGACTACCGCGACGACGGCCGCACGGTCGCGATGACGCGGGCGTACACCGTCCCGACCTTCCGCGGCCACGGCTACGCCGGCGAGGTCGTCGCCCGCGCCGTCGCCGAGGTCGCCGCCCGCGGCGATCGCGCGATCAGCCCGGTCTGCTGGTACGTCTCCGACTGGTTCGACGCCCACCCCGAGCACCGGTCCCTGCTCGCCGAGCGCCGCGCCGGCTGAGGGCCTACTGCGGGCCCGACCGCGCCGTCAAGGCCCTGGCCCGCCGGCCGCGCGGGCGGCACAGTGATCTCAGCCACGACGTGGGCTCGGCGAGGAGGAGGACACCATGGTCGACGACCGTGACGGACGGCCCGAGGGTGCGAGCGGCCCGCAGGGCGCCACGCAGGACGAGCCCGCGCTCGCGATGCACGACGCGACGGAGGGGGAGCGGCTCGACGGGCTGGTCGCGCAACTGCGCGCCGACGTGCTCGGCGAGAACGTCGCGACGGTGGAGAAGGCGGTCCGCGGACGCATCGCGGAGACCGGGCTCACCGTGGACGAGGACGTCGTCGCGCGTCTGATCGCGGAGCTGTCCGCCGCCGACACCGCCGGCTGAATCGTCGCGGAGCTCAGTCCTGCGACAGCCAGCGTCGCAGCTCGGATGCCGCCGGCTCGGCCGTGCGGATGAGCGTCTCGTGGCGATGTCCCTCGATCACGAACGGGCGCGCATCGGGGATCGCGGCGACGACCTCGTCGAACCACGGTGCCGGCACGACGACGTCGAACTCCCCGCGCACGACGAGGGTGGGCGCGGCGATCCGGGGGAACGCGTGCTCCGGGCGGTGTGCGAGCATCGCCCGCATCTTGCGTCGCAGGTGCGGCCCGGCCCGCACGTACTCGCGCGCACCGAGGAGCAGCACCTTGGGGCTCTCGCCCCAGAGATCCCGCCCGAGGCGCCACAGCTGGCGCAGGGCCCGCCGGTGGTGGCGGTCGACGGTCGGCGCGACGAGGACGAGCCTGCCCACGGTCTCCGGGTGACGGGCGGCGACCTCGGTGGCCACCTGCGTCCCCATGGAGTGGCCCAGCAGGACCACCGGACCGCGGTCGAGGTGTCGCAGGTAGGCCGCGACGAGATCCGCCATGCGTTCCATCGTGGGCGTGCGCGGCGGCTCGGGGGCGTCGCCGTAGCCCGGCAGGTCGACGGCCACGACGAGCGCATGGTCCTGCAGGTGCAGCACGAGGTCGCCGAACACCTTCCGTCCCATCCCGATCCCGTGGATCAGCACGACCGTCAGCTCGGCCTGCGGGTCGCCGCGGCGCTCCGCGATCAGGCTCGCCCCGGCATCGGCGAACACCTCGATGCGGCCGTCGTCGGTGGGCACCTCGGTGATCTCGTCGATCGCGCGGTCCACGGCATCCACGACCGCGTCGACGGCGTCGGCCGGTGTTTCGGGGGCGGCATCGTCCAGAGGCATGCCTCGAGCGTATGACGACGGGGGCCCGTTCCCGACAGAACGGACCCCCGTCGTCGACGGACGATGCGGCGGCGTCAGCCGCAGCTGCGGGCGGCGTAGGCCACGGTGAGCGGGGACACGGCCCCGCCCTGCGTCACCGTCGCCGACAGCTGACCGGCCGGCATCGTCGTCAGACGCGTCGTGAACGCGTACGAGGACGTCGCGCCCGCGGCCAGCGTGATGTTGCGGGACCCGTACGGGGTCACGACCGTGACCGTCGCGTCGCCGCCGCGCTCGTTCGCGGTCGTGACGACGAGCGTCGCCTTGCCCAGGACGCAGCGGGCCGTGGTGGTCACCGCGACGTGGGCCGCGGCCGTCACCGTGACGGTGGCCTCCACCGGCATGCGGGAGTCGTCCTGCGCGACGCCGCGCACCGTGAAGGTGCCCGGCTGGGCGTACGACGACGGGGCGACCGCGTCCCACACGACGTCGACGGTGCGCTGGGCGCCGCTGAGCGTGGTCAGCGTGGCCTGCGGCAGCGTCGGGGCGGTGCCCGCCGTGGTGGACAGGTCCATCGCCGCGACCGAGGCGACCGCGATGTCGGGGGCGTACGCCTCCAGCACCTTCTGGTACTCGGCGCGGGTGATCGGCAGGACGGTGCCGTGACGGGGCTTGCCGCCGTCGGCGTTCTGCGGCAGACCCTGCCGCAGCTTCGCGCCGAGCGGCTGCCAGGTGCCCCCGTCGAGGTCGGTCGTGCCGAACGGGACGTAGTGGTTCGGTCCGCCGTGGTAGTTCGGCTGGTCGATGAACAGATACCAGTCCAGCCCGTTCACGTCGCCCTCGTTGGCGGGGAAGACGTTCGGCCCCTCGCCGCTGGAGTACACGCCGCCCGGCTCGCCGTTGGACAGGCCCGTGGCGACGCGCTCCTGGACGAGCGTCCACTGGTCCGCGGCTCCCGAGGTGCCTGGCAGCGAGCCCGTGACGGTCGCCAGCAGGTTCGTCGACTTCTCCTCGCGGATCGTCATGCTCGCCTCGTCCTTGGTGAAGCGGTAGTAGACGTCGCCGACCTTGGCCACGGTGGAGTCGATCGTGCCGAGACCCGTGCCGCGACGCACGTCGATCCAGGGCTTCGCCTCCGAGAAGGTGACGAAGTCGTCGGTCGTGGCGTACATCATGCGGTTGTAGGTGACGGCGGTGCGGTCGGCGGCGTTCGCGGTCGGGTAGAGGTTCGAGGCCCAACAGACCACGAAGGTGTCGAGCTCCTCGTCCCAGTAGGCCTCGGGCGCCCAGGTGTTGCCGGCGAAGTCGCTGGAGACCTTCACGTGGCGCTGCGCCGACCAGGTGACGAGGTCGGTCGACTCCCACACCTCGATGTAGCGCGAGCCGGAGATCTGCGCCGTCGTGAAGCCGCCGGCCAGCCCGTCGATCTTGAGGTCGGTGGCGATCATGTAGAACTTGTCGCCGCCGGGCGCCCGCAGGATGAACGGATCGCGCAGGCCCTGCGTGCCCACCGTCGAGGAGAACACGGGCTGCCCGCCGTTGAGCGTGTTCCAGCTCAGCGCGTCGTTGCCCTTGGATGCCGCGATGCTGACCCGCTCCGCGCCCTGACCCTCGCCGGTGAAGAACGTCCAGAAATAGGCCTCGGTCGTGGCCGAGCCGCCCGGCATCGGCTGCACGCGGGCCGTGAAGGTGCGGCTGGCCGTGGCGTCGCCGCTGCGGGCGACGGCCGTGAGCTCGACGGTGGCCGCGGCGGATCCCGCGGCCGGTCGGGCGACCACGACGGTGCGCGCGTCGGCGCGCACGCCGTCGCGGAGCGAGGCCGAGGCGGCGCCGGAGCTGACGGTCCAGGTGATCGTCGAGCCCTGCGCGCCGAGCGTCGGCACCGAGAAGTTGGTGCGCACGTCGTCGAGGCCGCTCACCTGCACGGCCGCGATGTCCTGCGACACCCGCTGCTGGTCGGTCAGCTCCTGCGGCACGGTCACGGAGTAGGTCTGCGTGCGCGTCGTCGTGCCCACCGTGAAGGTCGCGGTGAGGGTCACGTGCGCGTCGCCCGCGCCCCCCGCGGGCCGGCGCACGGTCGCGGATCCCCCGGAGACGGAGATCGCCGCGGCATCCGACTGCCACGCGACGGCGACGCCGGCGCTCGTCGTCGGGAGGGTGAAGTCGGCCGTCGCCGTGGTGGGGACGGTCACCCCCGCGACGGCGCGGTCGAGGGCCTGGCCCGCGTAGAGGCTCTGGACGTCGGCATCCGACATCGCCTGGGAGTACACGGCGAAGTCGTCGACCAGACCGCTCCAGTTGGTGTCGTTGTACGTCGAGCGGCCGAGGCTCGCCGTCAGCGTGGCGCCGAACGAGGCGACGTCGCGCGCGATGGCGTTCTGGGTGATGCGCGACCCGTTGACGTACACGCGCAGCTGTCCGCTCGTGCCGTCGATCACGGTGGTGTACAGGCTCAGCCCCGCCGGCGTGCGGGCGCCCGCGGTCGCGGCGCCGGTCGCGCCCGCGCCGACCTCCGTGCTCCACGGCGACCCGGCGTTGGTCGCGTTGGTGATGACGGACTTGACGTAGCCGGAGGGGTTGCTGGGGTTGAGCAGCCAGTAGCCGGAGGAGTACGACGCGCCGGAGGCGACCGGTGCCCCGATGAAGGCGGCGGCCGTGTTCGCGGCGCCGGTGCGGGGGGAGAGCCACGTCGAGATGGTGAGGTCCTTCTTGCCCACGAGCGCGGCGGTGGGGATCTCGAGGTAGGCCGCCGTCGCGCGGGCGCCGCCGGGCAGCGACAGCGCGCCGTCGGCGACCGTGGCGCCGGTGAGGCGGATCGTGGCGTCGTTCCCGTTGCCGCTCGCGTCGGCGACGGTCGTGCCGGCGGCCGCGTCGAACGAGTAGTGGATGATCGGCTGCGCCGCGGCATCCGCTTGGGCGGCCGTGGGAACCGTCGCTCCGGCGACCGCGAGGGCGACGGCGGTCAGGACGGCGCCGGCGCGGATCGGCGGCCGGGCGGCGGCGGGACGGTTCGGGACTCCGGGGAGGCGGAATCGGGCTCTCGGGCGCGTCGTCATGCGCGGGTACCTCGCTGTTCTCGGTCGCGGCGACGAGCCGGTGGTCCGATCCCGCGACGGCTGCGTCGCGGGGGCGGGAGGGCGCCATCGCTCAGGGGGTCGACCGCCGATGGACGGTCGTGGGTGTTAGCGGAAACAATCCGACGCGGCTCACGGTAGGGCGGCGGCCGCGGGCGTGTCAAGGCACCCGACCGCGGGAAGGCGGGGCGTGGTCGGGGCCGTCGGTCGCGCCGCGACGGCGTTATCAAAGCGTTACTGTTTCCGCTAACCGTTATCGCTAACATTTCTCGGAGTCGAGGCCCACCGTCGGGCCGACAGCATCCGGCGCGGCGCAGAGGCCGCTCTGAGAACGGGAGTCAAGCAATGAAGAAGAACGTCGTGCTCGCGCGCACCGCCGCCGGTGTCGTCGGAGGGCTGCTGCTGATCGGCGGCGCCGGAGCCGCCTTCGCCGCCGAAGACAACGCGGTGGGCAACCAGGAGGTCGGCGTCGACGTGCAGATCGACGCGGTGGGCGCCCTCACGCTGAGCGTCGCATCGGGCTCGACCTCGCTGACCGAGGTTCCGTCGGGCGACGCCGGCATCCGCCAGTTCAACGGCGCCCTGCCCGACGTCACGGTCACCGACGACCGTCAGAGCGTGCCGGAGGGCGTGTTCTGGTACGTCACGGGCCAGTCCAGCGCACTGGCGGACGGCACGAACAGCATCGACGCCGGTCACCTCGGCTGGGCGCCGAAGCTGATCACCGACACCGGTGACGGCGAAGTGGGCGAGGGCGCTCAGGTGAACACGGTCCTCGACGCCCCCACGCCCAACGTGCCGGCCGACAACGTCGGACTCGTCGGCAACGAGCTGCTCGCGCTGAGCCTCGACTCGCAGAGCGCCGCGAGCGTCGGCAGCTGGACGGCCGGCGCCGACCTCTTCCTGAAGGTCCCGAGCACGGTCACCCCCGGCGCCTACGCGGGCACGATCACCCTCACGCTCTGGGAAGACCAGGTGGACTGACACCCCTCACCCCCGCTCCACCCCGTTC
>NZ_JBXAFF010000049.1:0-18444 GCF_058792815.1 Microbacterium sp. MPR-TSA4 | reverse complement strand
GGCGGGGCGAAGCCGGGGCGACGGGGGATCAGTGGAAGTCGAGGACCTGGTCGCCCCAGGCCGCGCGCAGCGGCGCGTCGAGGTCGTCGACGACGCTGTCGTGCCGCTCGATCACCAGCGTGGCGCGGGCGATGTCCGCGGCGTCGGTCGATGCGGTGGCGTAGGCGGGCCAGTGGGGTGCACCGGGCACGCCCTCGGCGTCGGGGGTGCGCCCGTGGGCGAAGGCGGTCCAGCGGTCCTGCATCCGCACGGAGATCTCCTCTCCGGAGCGCTTGCCGCCGAGACGGAACGTGAGGTCCTTGGGGCCGCTGGAGAAACTGCCCCAGAGGTAGGCCAGCTCGCTGCCGTGGGTGGCGCCCAGCCCGATCAGCCGGAGGAAGGGCGTCGCGTGGTCGAAGCGGTACAGCCAGACGTCGGCGACCCGGCTGTGGCCCTCGGCGATCCACAGGGTGGGCATCCGGAAGCCGATGTCGCGGGCGACGCCCAGCCCCACCATGTTGTGGCGCACGTTCTCGTAGGCGGTCTGCACCTGCGCGACCGACGGCAGCTCGACGGTGGGGTTGTCGGCGGCCATGTCGGTGAACATCTTCATGATGCGCTCCTCGGTGATCGGGATGAGCGGCGACTTCATGAACTTGAACAGCGAGGCCTCGTCCTTATTGGTGCCGATGATGAGCGGCACGGGCAGGCCGCGACCCTCGTGGAGCACGGTGGCGGGCGCTTCCGGCAGCAGCTCGCCGTCGACGATGGGCGCGAAGGCCAGCGTGCCGGGCGCCTCATCGGGCACCTGCGCGTACACGGCCATCCCCGCCGCGACGAGTCGGTCGGCGGATGCCGCGCGCAGCGCGGCTGCGGCGGCCGCGGCATCCGTGGTGTCGATGCCGAGCTCTCGGGTGAAGCGCTCGGCGACGTCGCGGGCGCGGTCCACGCCGTACATGCTGGAGGCGGGGGAGGACTGCGCGATGGCGCGGTGGAAGAGCCCGGCCGCCGACGGTGTCGCGAGCAGCGTCGTGACCAGGCCGCCCCCGGCGGACTCGCCGAACACGGTGATCCGCCCAGGGTCGCCCCCGAACGCGGCGATGTTCCCCTGCACCCAGCGCAGGGCGAGCAGCACGTCCTTCAGGGCGAGGTTGCGGTCGAAGCCGCCGTCGGGCAACAGGCCCGACAGATCCAGGAAGCCGAACGCGGCCAGCCGGTAGTTGACGGTCACGACGACGACGTCACCGCGGTCGACGATCGACGTCGCGTCGTACATCTGCTGGCTCGACGCGCCGAAGGTGTAGGCCCCGCCGTGGATCCACACCATCACGGGGCGCGCCGCGGCGGTGTCGGGTGCCCAGACGTTGAGGGAGAGGCAGTCCTCGTCCAGCACCGCATCGTCGCCGAGGGCGATCGCCGGGGTGCGCACCTGCGGGCAGGCGGGGCCGAACGCGGTCGCGTCGACCTCGCCGTCGGCGGTCGCCGCGGCGACCGGGTCGCGCCAGCGGCGATCGCCTGTGGGCGCCTCGGCGTAGCGGATGCCGCGCCAGGAGCGGACGCCCTCGCGGACCAGCCCGCGGAAGGTGCCCGCGGGGGCGGTCGCGACGCAGGCGACGGTGGGGGTGTTCTCGATGGTGTTCGACATGACGGCCTTCTTTCGGGGATGCGCGGGAAGCGGAGAGGGGAGGACGCCGGTCAGGCGACCAGGCGGTGGATGACCTGTGCGGCCTCGTTCGCCGCGAGGATCGCGAACAGCACTGTCATCATGGCGGCGTTGTGGGCGATCAACTGGGATTTCAGTGCCTGCAGGCCACGGTGCACGCGTGCGGAGCCGGTCAGCTCGACCAGGGCGGGCACGATCAGCAGCAGCGAGCCGGTGATCGCGACGGCGAGGCAGAGGATCACGCCGATGAGGGGTGTCACGTGCGCCTCGCCGATGACGGCACCCGCCTTCAGAGCCAGCGGGATGTTCTTGGTGTTGGTGATCGCCATGACCAGCCCGAGGCCTACCGCAGACAGAGGGGTGACGCCATCGATCGCCGCGAGCCATTTCGGTGCGACGGCCGGCTGGCCGTGCGGAGGGCGTCCCGCCCAGCTCGCGATCGCGAAGACCGTGAACCCGATGGTCAGCACGATGGCCAGCACGAGCGAGACGATCCGCGAGTCGGCGCCGTTCGCCGACGATGCGCGGGCGGCGCCCGCGGCGCCGAGGCCGACGACTGCGACCGAGACGAGCGTGAACGCGGCGGTGTACACCGGAGCGCAGGCCCGCCCGCGCGGGGAGAGGAGGATCGCCACCACGGCCACGATCGGCAGGGGGGACAGGAGCATCCCCACGGCGAGGGGGAGGAGGGTGTGCAGCTCGTTCACGTCGGTTCCGTTCATCGGCGGGTCCCGACCGGATGTCGGGGCGCGATGACGACGTTATGACCCGGGTGTCGGCGCCTCTCCGCGATGTTCGGCTGACACGACAGGAGGGGCGGGGGCGAGCGGCAGCGCCGCCTCGAGCACCGCTTCGCCCGCCTCGGCGCGCAGCCGTGCGCCGAGATCGCGCACGTGCGACGCGGGGCGCAGCTGGGCCCCCGCCGGCGCCGTGCCGAAGGAGCGCACCTCGACGCGCAGCCGCGGCCCCGCGCCGGTCGGGGCGACATCGAGGAGAACGCGAGCGCGCTTCTGCCCGCTGTGCTTGACCGCGTTGAGGAGGCCCTCGGCGACCACGTCGTACGCGTCGCGCGCCGCCCACGGATCCCGGTCGAGCGCCGTCGCCGCCGCCGGGCTGACGCGCGCATCCAGGTCGATCACGCGCCCCCACGTGTCGGTGAGGGCGGCGAGCGCCGCGGCGTCGGCCCCGCCGTCCGCGGCGGCGTACGTCGACGGCATCCGGTGCAGGAGGTCGCCGAGCCGGTGCTGCAGCAGGGCGATCTCGTCCGGGGTCGCAGCGGGATGCACGAGCACGAACTGCACGCAGGCGCCCTGGCCCTCGCGGTGCAGCAACTCGGCGGTGCGGCGCAGCCCCTCGCGCACCGGGCGCGCCCCTTCCCTCGTCGCGCGCTGCGCGTGCGCGACCGCGCCGGACAGTCGCCGCTGCTCGCGTCGCAGCGCGTGCAGCGCGCCGGCGCACAGTCCGCCGGCGAGGGAGAAGGCCAGGTAGTCGACGGCCGGCAGCACGGCGACGACTCCGTGGTGGCCGTCCGCGAGGGCGAGCAGCGAGAGCAGCACGCCGGCGCCGGCCGCCGCGCCGAGGTAGGTCGCCGCGGCGGCGTGCGCGCTGCGCGCCAGGGCGCGTCGGCGCGAGACCCCGTCCACGATCGCTCCCGCGAGCGCCACGGCGAGGAGTCCGACCGCCAGCTCAGACGGGGTGCTCGTGCGCAGCGCGTAGGGCAGGGTGCAGGCGATGTAGACGACGGTCACCGCGCCGCGCGGCGGCAGCCGGAACGGCGGAAGTCGCCGGCGCCCGCCGCGCCCCGGGGGGCCGACGGGGGCGGGCGCCGTGACGGCGTCGCCGGGCGCGAGCGGTTCGTCCGCCAGATGCTGCAGTCGATGGCTCCAGGCGCGGAAGCCGACCGCGCCGAGTTCGCGCACCGGGTCGGTGCCGTCGTGCATGCCCAGCCGCTCGACGGCGACCGTGAGCGCGGATGCCGCGGCCTCCACCTCCCGCCGCGCGACGCGGTCGGCGTGGGCGGCGCGCGCACCCGCATCCGCCAGCTCGTGGGCCACCTCGCGCAGGAGCGCGTTGGTGCGCCGGAGGGTGCGCAGCGCGTTCTCGAGCACCGCGACGACGGCCAGCACGACCGGCCACACCACGACGTTCGTCGCGATGCGGAAGGGCAGCTGTGCGGCGGCCGGCGCCGGCAGGCCCAGCGCGCTCGCCCACGCATCCTGCACGACGGGACGCAGCGCCGCGCACACGACGATCCCCACCACGATCGACACCGCTCTGACGCGGCGACGGGGGAGGCGCCGCTCCAGGGCGGCGAGCAGGCCGAGCGCGAGCACGAATCCCGCCGTGGTCAGGGCGGTGGCCGGGGCGACCGCTCCGACGTCGACGCCCGCGCCGACCGGGGCCATGATCGTGAGCGAGAGGGGCGCCGTGAGAACGAGCGACCACACGCTCAGGAAGCGCCCTCCCGAGGCGGCGGCGCGCACCGCGAGCAACAGCCGCCTCATCGGGCGGTGCTCATCGCACAGGGCCGAACGCCGCGAGGTAGATCGCGGCGGCGGCGACGCGGGGACTCACCGTCGGATCGCCCGTGACGTCGAGTCTGTCGAACAGTCGACTGATCGAGCGCTCCACCGCCCGCAGGGTCGATCCCGACTCCTGCGCGATGCGCTCGTTCGACCAGCCACGCGCCACCATCGCCAGGATCTCGAGCTGGTGCCGGGTCAGTGCGTCCAAGCCGTCGCGAGACCCTGCCGCGGGCGCGGCCGTCGCCTCGGGCTCCCGCCGTGTGGACAGTGCGCGCTCCAGCGCCGAGACGAGTGTGTCGGGGGAGTCCAGATCCTGCTTGGCGACGAAGACGGCGTGCGCGATCCCCATCGCCGCCCCGCCCGCAGCGGCCCGCGGATAGCTGCTGAGGAAGACGATCGCCAGATGCGGGGCGAGCTCGGCGAGCATCGCCGCCAGCTCGGCCCCGGAGGGGCGGCTGCCCAGGTCGATGTCGGTCAGCAGCGCGTCCGGGTCGAAGTCGGCGAACAGCCGCGTCGCGGTCGCGGCGTCGGCGGCCGACGCCGTCTCGAACCCGTGCCGCTCCAGCAGGTCGCACACGAGCATGCGCAGTGCGGCCTGGTCCTCCACCACGAGCACACGACGCGTCCAGTCCGAGCCCACGTGATCACCATAATGCCCGCGCCGACCGTGTCGTCGCGGTGCGATCCCGGGCATCGGCTGCGCCGGGTGCCATCATGGCGTCATGAGCGTCTCCCGCCGCATCCCGCTGGTCGCCGTCGTCGTCGCCGTCCTGGTCGCCCTCACCGCATGCGCGTCGGGCGGGGGCGCGGGCACTCCCACCCCGTCTGGCGACGGGACCGCCGTGATCGCGCCCGTGACGATGAGCGCGAACGACCTCCAGGGCGCCACCGTCGAGCTCGTCGTCGGCCAGAGCCTCAACATCCTCACCGGCGACCTCGCGGGCGACAGCTACACCGCGACGGTGTCGGACGAGCGGGTGGCCGAGTTCGTCCCCGGTGGCACGAAGGGGGATGCCGAGTTCAATCCCGGTGTCCGCGCGCTCGCGGTCGGCGAGGCGACCGTCGTCCTCGCGAACGCGGACGGCGGCATCCAGGATGTGACCTTCACCGTCGACGTGACCGCCGGCTGATCACCCGAGCGAGGCGGCCTCGCCGGGGCGGGCGTCGTCAGGGGAGCAGTCCCGCGCGGCGCGCCCGGGCCACGGCGGCGTGGCGCGTGCCGGCGTCGAGCTTGGACATCGCCGCCTGCAGGTACGACTTGACGGTCCCCTCGCGCAGGCCGAGCGCGAGGGCGATCTCGGCGTTGGTCTGGCCGAGCGCGGCGCACGACAGCACGTCGATCTCGCGCGGCGACAGCCGGACGTCGAGCGTCTCGACGGCGGTCCCGTCTTCGCGGGTCAGCGCGGCCAGGCGGCGCTCCACCTCGCCGAGTCGTCGGCGGATACCCGCATCCGCGACGTCGGCGGCGATGCCGCGCAGCTGCGCGTAGGCGTCGCGAAGCTCCTCCCGGGCGGCGACGTCGACCCCGGTGGCGGGGGAGGTCGTGAGGGCCAGGCGCCGGCCCACTTCGTCGCGCACGCGCAGCTCGGTCGCCAGATCCGTTGCGACCTGGAGCGCGGTCCGCGCCGTCGACTCGCCGAACGGCGCCGGCGACCACGAGCCGCAGTACAGCACGCCGCGCGCGCGGCCCGAGACGACGACCGGCACCGCGAACAGGGTCGAGATACCCTCCCCGAGGATGGCGCGGTCGTAGTCGTGGGTGATGTTGCGCGACGACCGGTAGTCCAGCGCGAGACGCGGGCGCCGCTCGACGAGGGCGCGTCCGCCGAGGCCGCGTGTGGCCTGCACGACGAGACCGGACAGATGCGGCGTGCGATTGCCGACCACCGAGGTCACCTCGACCGCGTTGGCGCGTTCGAAGCCGCCGAAGGCGACCGGAAGGCCGGTGCGGGTGGCGAGCTCGCCGACCGCCTGGGCGAGCAGATCGTCGTCGGTGGCGAGCGGCGTCACAGCCATCTCGCCTCCCTCATTTCGGGGGTGACGGCCGCGTCACCCGTGCCGACGACGATACCACCGGCCTCCCGCGGGACGGCGAGCGGGCCCCGCCGGGAAGGCGCCGCGACCGGCCTACACGGTCGCGGCGCCTTCGATCGACATGGGCGGGACCGCACCGACGCGGGCTTCGAGATCGAGCAGGAAGCGCTTGCGTTCGGGATGCCCGCCGTACTCGCCGATCGAGCCGTCGGCGCGCACGACGCGGTGCGCCGGCACGACGATCGAGATCGGCGTGCGCGCGCACGCCGACCCCGCGGCACGGTGCGCGCCGGGAGACCCCGCCCGCACTGCGACCTCGCCGTACGACGCGGTCTCCGCATAGGGGATCTCGCAGATCGCCTCGAGTGCGCGTCGGGCGAAGCCGTCGACGGTGCCGAGGTCGATCGGCAGCGCGAACGTGCGCCGGTGGCCGGCGAAGTACTCGTCGAGCTGGTCGACGACGTCCGTGGCGGGGCCGTCGTCCGGTACCGGAACGGCACCGAGCCGGGCGCTGATCTCCTCCAGATGTCGTTCGAGCTGGCCGGGCGACCCCTCGAGGACGTCGAGGAAGGCGAGGCCCCCATCGGCGACGACGATGAGGGCCTCGCCGATCGGTGTCGGGTGCACCGAGAATGCGGGAGTCGAGGTCATGCGTCCATGATGGCGTCGGCCGCGGACGCGAGAGCCCCTTCCCCCGTCGGCGGTGGACACTCCGGAGGTCTCCGGGTGTGGGGAGGAGGCGATGGTCCGCCCGCATCCGGCATTCTCATCCGCCACATCCGCCCCAATACCGGCAAAACCCGCCGCGCCAACCGGGAACGCCGTGATCGGGACTTTAAGGTGTCGAGTGTGTGGAGAGCAGACGATGGCGCCGTGCGAGGCGTGGACGACGCCGACCACGGGTACGCCGTGACCCCCGCCGACCTCGACCTGTCGGAGCCGGGCGTCGTCGTGGCGCACGTCGCGGCCGGCGAACGCGCACGGCTGCGCGAGGAGTCGGGCTGGCTGGGCGGGCGCTCGACGCTCCTGCACTACACGGATGCCGGTGATGCCGGCATCGACATCACGAAAGCGCATCCCGGGAGCCTGCCGCAGTTCATCACCGGCCGCTCCACGCTGCTGTCCAACCTCTTCCGCGACGAGGTCGCGCTGCGCACCGCACGCCTGGCCGCCGAGCGCATCGCCGCCAAGGACGTCGAGCTGCGCACGACGCGCGGACTGGACACGGTCCACCTCGCCGTCGGCGTCGCGGCCTGGCGGATCGGCGGCGTCGCCTATGCGGCGCCCGTGCTGCTGCGCCCCCTCGCCATCCGCCGGCACCATGCCGACTTCGACCTCAAACTGCACGGCGCCTTCACGATCAACCCCGAGCTCGTCGTCGCGGCACGCACGCATTTCGGCATCGTCATCGACGGTCGCGCGCTCGCGGAACTCGCCTACGACGCGGGCGTCTTCAAGCCGCAGCCGGTGATCGACCACCTGCGGGCGCTCACCGCGCACGTCGACACGTTCACGGTGCAGCCGCGTCTGGTGGTCTCGACCTTCGCCGACGTCTCCTCGCCGATGGGCCGCGACGCCGAGACCCTCGACCACCCGATCCTGAACGCCCTGGCCGGCCACGAGTCCGATCGGGAGGATCTCACGATCGTGCGGACCCCGCCGCCGAGCGTGAGCTCCGACGAGCGTCCGCCCGCCGCCGACCGCCTGCTCCTCGACGCCGACGCGGAGCAGGAGGCGGTGCTGGCGCGCATCGTCGCGGGCCAGTCGCTCGCCGTCCACACCCTGCCCGGCACGGGCGGCACCCAGACCGTCATCAACGCCGTCGGCGAGCTCGTCCGCGCGGGCAAGCGCGTGCTGGTGGTCAGCGCACGGCGTTCCACGCTCGAGGGCGTGCGGCACCGCCTCGGCGGCATCGGGCTTCCCGGGCTCGCCGTCTCACCCCGCCACCTGCACCGCGACCTGATCCGCGCGATCACCCGCAACGAGAAGGCCGAACAGCCCAAGGTGGCCGACGTCGACGACGCCCTCGTGCGGCTGCGCACCGTGCTGCGTGACTATCGCGACGCCCTCACGCAGCGGCATCCGCGGGTCGAGGTCTCGCCGCTCGAGGCGCTGCGCACCCTGACCACGATCGCGGCGATGACGCCGCAGCCGTCGGCATCCACCCGTTTCGACCTCGCCACGCTGCAGTCGCTCGGCACCCGCCGCGCCGAAGCCGCGCAGGCGCTGGCGACCGCCGCCCGCCTCGGCGAGTTCCGCTTCGGCCCCGACGACTCGCCGTGGTACGGGGTCGCGTTCGCGTCCACCCAGGAGGCCCGCGACGCCCACGCGCTCGCCGGACGCCTCCACCGCAGCGACGTGCCGGCGATGCTCGAGCGCGGCTACGAGCTCATCGCCCAGACGCGCATGCGTCCGTTCTCGACGCTCGCCGAACTGGGCAGCTACGTCCAGTTGCTGCAGGGCATCCGCGCGTCTCTCGACCGTTTCAGCATGACGGTGTTCGAACGCCCGCTCGGAGAGCTCATCCAGGCGCACGCCCCGCGTCGTGACGCGCCCGCCATGACCTCGCCGCAGCGCCGCCGGTTGAAGAACCTCTCCCGCGAGTACGTGCGACCCGGCATGCACATCACCGACATGCACGAGTCGCTCGTGCGGGTGCAGCAGCAGCGCACGCAGTGGCAGCAGCTCGTCGACCCGGGTGTCATGCCCGAGATCCCCCTGGGGCTGGACGACGTCGCGATGGCGTGGCAGCGGGTGTCGGCCGACCTCGCCGCGCTCGACCGCGCCCTCGGGCGCACCGAGCCGCTGTCGTCGCTTCCCATCCCGTACCTCCTGCGGACCCTCGCCGGTCTCGCCGCCCGCTCCGACGTGTTCGACAATCTGGTCGAGCGCGCGACGCTGCGCGGCGAGCTGGCCGAGATGGGGCTGGAAGACCTGCTCACCGAGCTGTCGGTGCGTCACGTGCCGGAAGAGCACGTCGCCGCGGAGTTCGAGTTCGCCTGGTGGCAGTCGGCGCTGGAGGCGATGCTGCGCTCGGATCGCGCACTGCTCGGCGCCAACACCTCGGTCGTCGACCGTCTGGAGCGCGACTACCGTCTCGTCGACGAGGCGCACGCCGCCTCGGCCGGACCGCTGCTGGCGGCGGAGCTGGCGACCACCTGGAAGATCGCGGTCGTCGACGAGGCCGGCGAGGCCGCGGCGCTCAAGCAGGTGCTGCGCGGCCCGGGAGCGACCGCGGCGGAGCTCGTCGCCGCGGCGCCGGCTCTCGTGCGCACGCTGGCGCCGGTCTGGCTCGCATCCCCGTACGAGGTGCCGGCGATCCCCGAGACGCCCCTGTTCGACGTGGTCGTCATCGCGGATGCCGCGGCCCTGTGCCTGGCCGAGGCGGCCCCGGCGCTGCGGCGTGCGCGTCAGGTCGTCGTGTTCGGCGACCCGGTCACCCAGCGCCCGACGCCGTTCCGGGTCGGGGCGGGCCACCCGACGCCCGACGACGAGCCCGAGGTGCCGTTCGACCACGTGAGCGTCTTCGAGCGGCTGTCCGAGCTCGTGCCGGTCGAGACCCTCACCCGCAGCTACCGCGCGGGCGGCGAAGACCTGGCAGAGCTCGTCAACGGCGCGTTCTACGGGGGCCGGCTCGTCTCGTTCCCCTGGGCGGGCTCGTACCTGGGACGCGGAAGCCTCAGCGTCGACTATGTCGAGGGCGGCACCGGCACCCCCGATCCGATCACGGGCGCCGTCGAGAGCCCCGACGCCGAAGTCGCGCGGGTCGTCACCCTCGTCGTCGAGCATGCGGTCAACCGGCCCACCGAGACGCTCATGGTCGTCACCGCGTCGGTGCGCCACGCCGAGCGCGTGCGCGCGGCCGTCGCCGCGGCGTTCGCGGGTCGCTCGGATGTCGCCGAGTTCGTCGGCCGTGACACGGCCGAGCCGTTCGCCGTGCTGGGCCTGGAGGAATCTGTCGCCGAGAGCCGCGACCGTGTCGTGTTCTCCCTCGGCTTCGGACTGACCAAGCACGGGCGCGTCCTCAGCGACTTCGGCGACCTCTCCGGGGCGGACGGGGAGCGTCTGCTCACCGTCGGCATGACACGGGCGCGCCGCTCGATGGTGATCGTCTCCTCGATCCGTCCGTCGGCGTTCGACGAGGGACGGCTGGAGTCCGGCGCGGCGATGCTGATGTCGATCCTCGGCGGCATCGCGGCACGGGCGCGGGAGTCGCGTCTGGAAGACCTCGCCGACCCCCTCACGCTGACGTTGGCCGGTGAGCTTCGCGCCCTGGGCATCGCCGTCGACGTCGACTACCGCGGACTGCTGCCGCTCGTCGCGCAGCACCGCGGCAAGGCCGTCGTCGTGGAGAGCGATTCCGACAGCATCGGCGAGACCCTGCGCGAGAGCCTGCGGCTGCGGCCCCAGGTGCTGCGGCGTCTCGGCTGGCACTACGTCCGCGTGCACGCGTTCGACCTCTACAGCGATCCCGCCGGCGTGGCCGCACGGATCGCGGCGATCCTGGGCGCGTCGCCCGAGACGCCGAAGGCCGAGACGGCGACTCAGCCGCTCGACCTGCGCTGACGGCGATGTCGGACGCCGATCGTCAGCGCGTCGAGCGCGTTCCCGGCTCGCGGCGCGCGCGGCTCACGCCGGCACCCGGCACCGACCCGTCGCCCGAGCTGCCCGCGCAAGCGCCCGACGCCCCGCAGCCGGCGGGCGGTGGGGCGTCGGGGCCGAACGACGATCGGATGCGGCGGGACGTCCCGCCCCCCCCCCCCACTACTGAGGGCGTTTCGACTCGCTGCGCTCGCTCAACGACCGGGGGTGCGACGGGCGCTCGCTCAACGACCGGGGGTGCGACGGGTGCTCGCTCGACGACCGGGGTGGGACGGGTGCGTCAGCGCTGTGCGGCGTTCTTCTCCAGGAGGTCGCGGATCTGGATCAGGAGCTCCTGCTCGGTGGGCAGCTTCGACTCCGGCTCCTGCGCGACGCCGGCCTTGGCGGCCTGCCGCTCCTTGAAGTGGTTCATCGGCACCACGAAGGCGAAGTAGACGACGACGGCGACGGCGAGGAAGCTGATGACCGCCGAGATGAGGGTGCCGATCGGGAAGATCACCTCGCCGTAGAGCCCGTTGACGGGGATGCCGATGTTGCCGTTGGCATCCGCCTTCCAGAAGAGCGCGATCAGGGGGTTGATGATGGCTTCCACCACCGCATTGACGAGCGCGGTGAAGGCCGCGCCGATGACGACGGCGACGGCGAGGTCGATGACGTTGCCGCGCATGATGAAGTCTTTGAAGCCCTTGATCACGGTTCCTCCGATTCTCCGGCTCTCGCCGGTCACGACCCCGACGGTGCGGGCGAGGACTTCGCCTCGGACTTCGATGATGTCGAAGTCGATCCGCCGGCGCCAGGTGCCGCGCCGGAGGTGGACGCACGCGAGTCGGTGCGGTAGAAGCCCGACCCGTTGAAGGTCACGCCGACCGAGCCGTACTGCTTGCGCAGCGCACCTCCGCATTCCGGGCAGACCGTGAGCGCCGCGTCGGCGAAGGACTGGACGGCATCGAAACGGTGGCCGCACTGGGTGCAGGCATAGGCGTAGGTGGGCATGTGTCCTCCGGGGAACGGCTCAGCGTCGCGGTGCCGCGAGCGCGACGGTGCGGGTGGGGGTGACGACGCCGGTGACCGGCTGATCGTGGAGATCGCGCGGCACCTCGTCGAGGATCTCGGCGTCGAAGACGACCGCGTAGACGGGAGGGCAGTGCTCCATCGACCCGAGGGTCTTGTCGAAGTAGCCGCGTCCCCACCCGAGTCGCATCCCCGTGCGATCGACCGCGGCGGCGGGGATGATCAGCAGGTCGACGTCGTTGACGGCGAGGGGGCTGAGCACCTCGCCGACGGGCTCGGGCATGCCGAACAGGCCTTCCGCGATGTCGGCGCCCGGCTCGGCCACGACCCAGTCGAGGAGCCCGTCGGCGCGCGTGACGGGCAGCAGCACGCGGATGCCGCGCGCCACGGCATCCGCGACGAACTCGTGCGTGCCGGGCTCGGTGGGAGCGGAGAGGAAGCACGAGATCGAGCGGGCTCCGAGGCGGTCGACGAGGGCGTCCAGCTGCTGCTTGACCCCGGACGCGTCGGCGGTCCGCATCGCCTCCGACCGCTGCTGACGACGCTCGCGCAGGTCGGCACGCAGTGCGCGCTTGGCGTCGTCGATCCCGTCGGTCATGGTCCGATTGTAGGCGGCGCGGCGAGCGGGGCGCCCCGCAGACGGCACGGAAGCGTCAGCGGGCCCCGATAGGGTGTCGCCATGTCTTCCCCCGCCATCAAGGCCGTCATCCCCGCCGCAGGACTGGGCACGAGATTCCTTCCCGCCACCAAGGCGATGCCGAAGGAGATGCTGCCCGTCGTCGACAAGCCGGCGATCCAGTACGTGGTCGAGGAAGCGGTGAAGGCGGGCATCGACGACGTGCTCATCATCCTCGGGCGCAACAAGAACAACATCTCCAACCACTTCGACTCCGTGCCCGAGCTCGAGTCCAACCTGCTGACCAAGGGCGCCCACGAGAAGCTCCGCGCCGTCCAGCAGTCCACCGAGCTCGCCGACATCCACTTCGTCCGCCAGGGCGAGCCGAAGGGGCTGGGGCACGCCGTGCTCCGCGCGCGTCATCACGTCGGAGAGGCGACGTTCGCGGTGATGCTCGGCGACGACCTCATCGACGAGCGCGACGAGCTGCTCTCCACGATGATCTCGGTGAACGCGGCATCCGGGCTCACCGTCATCGCGCTCATGGAGGTCGACCCCGACCACATCCACATGTACGGCGCAGCCGCGGTCGAGCCCACCGACGACCCGGGGGTCGTGCGGGTGACGGGACTCGTCGAGAAGCCGAAGAAGGAGGACGCCCCGTCCCACTTCGCCGTGATCGGCCGCTACGTGCTCACCCCGGGCGTCTTCGACATCCTCGAGCGCACCGAGCCGGGCAAGGGCGGCGAGATCCAGCTCACCGACGCGCTGCAGGAGCTGGCGGTCACCGACGGCGTGTTGGGAGTGATCTTCCGCGGTCGTCGCTACGACACCGGCGATAGGGTGGACTACATCAAGGCCATCGTCCAGCTGGCGGCCGATCGCGACGATCTCGGCCCCGAACTGCGACCTTGGTTGAAGGACTTTGCGGAGAAGCTCTAGCGCTGCTCCCGACGCGGCGCACACGAGGGGGAGCCGGTGGAGTTGACGGCACCGCGCGAGCACGGTCCGATCTCGATCCGACTCATCAAGCAGCGCGATGCCCGCGTCCTGCAGTCGGAACTGCTCGGCAACCGCGCCTGGCTGCGGCCGTGGGAGGCCACGAGCCCCGACGGCCCCGTCTCGTTCGACATGCGTCTGGGCATCCGGCGGCTGCTGCAGCAGTACCGCGACGGCGGCGGCGTGCCCTTCGTCATGGAGTACGACGGTGAGATCGCCGGTCAGCTGAACGTGTGGGGGATCGCCCGCGGCTCGCTCTCGTCGGCGACGATCGGCTACTGGGTGAGCGAGCGGTTCGCCGGGCGCGGCATCACACCGACCGCCGTCGCGCTGGCGACGGACGTCTGCTTCCGCGAGCTCGGTCTGCATCGCATGGAGATCTGCATCCGTCCGGAGAACCGGGCGAGCCTGCGGGTCGTCGAGAAACTCGGTTTCCGCTACGAGGGGCTGCGGCGGCGCTTCATCCACATCGCCGGCGACTGGCGCGATCACTACGCGTTCGCCCTCGTGCGCGAAGAGGTTCCCGACGGCGTGCTCCAGCGCTGGCTGCAGGGGCGCGCGCCCCAGGATGCCGCCACCATCCCTGCGACGGATCGTCCGACGGGCTGAATCGACCTCTCGCCGCGGCGTCGAAAACCCTCAGGTTCCACATGAAGGTCAGACACGCGGTCGGATGTCGCGGCACCGGTGCCCGTCGCCCTTACCGTGGTCACCATGGGTGGTCAGGTTCTCGGCGGTGGGGTGGTCGTCCTCGTCGCCGTCGCACTGTGGATGATCTACCTGCTGCCGTCGTGGCACGGCCGTCATCAGTTCAACGCCGCGGAGCGCAACGCCGTGCGCCTCAACCAGGCCCTGCGCATCCTCGCCGAGACGAGCGAGACGCCCGAAGAGGTCCGCCTCGAACTGAACGCGCGCACGGCGATGGCCCAGCAGCGGTTGGCGCGTCAGGCGCAGGCCGAACGCGAGCAGGCCGAGCTGGCCCGCGTGCGCGCCGAGCTCGAGGTCACCAAGCTCCAGGCCCGCGCCGAGGCCGCTGCGGCCCGCGAGGCCGCCGCGCTCGCCGCCGCCCGTGAGCGGGCACGGCCCGAGATCCGTCGCGCGCAGGCCCGTCGACGGGCCCGCCTGGTCATCAGTGCCACCGCGGTCGTCGCGCTGGCCCTGGGTGCATGGGGCGGTGTCCGGCTCGCCACGACGGGCTCCCCGCTGATCCTGTGGGCCGCCGGCGCCCTCCTGGTCACCTGTCTCGTGCTGCGGCAGCGGATGTCGCGGGTGCGGCGTCGGGCCGTCGTGCGCGAGACCGTCGTCCCGGTCGCGCGTGTCGCACGCGAGGTGCAGGATCTGGCCGTCGGCTCCGAGCGGGCGTCCTGGGTGCCCCGCGAACTGCCCCGACCGCTGACGGCCTCCGCCGGCTCGCGCGCCGCCGCGGTGCTCGACGAGGTCGACGCCCGCGAGGCGCTGCGTCGCGGCGCGCTCGAAGAGGCGATGCGTCAGCGTGCCGAGAGCCGGCGCCCCGTCGCGCTGCCGCAGCGGCCGGCCGCGCGCGAGGAGGAGCTGGTGGGCGGAGCCGCCGCCGGCGACGCCGCGATCGAAGCCCACGTGCGCCGTCTGCTGGAACGCCGCGCTTCCGGTCAGTGACGCGTCACCGGAGCCGGTGACGGCGGCGATCAGCCGACCAGCAGCCGCCCGTTGCCGATGACCGCCTCGCGGCGCGGAGTGCGCACGAGGGCGTCCATGCTGTTCTCGGCATCCACGAGGACGATGTCGGCGCGATCCCCGACCTCGAGACGGTTCACCGGCAACCCCACGAAGGGTGCAGAGCCGCCCGTCGCGATCTCCACGACGCGCCGGAGGTCGTCGTCGCGGACGATGCTCGACGCCCGCGCGTACTGCCAGGCGATGCCGAGCAGGTCGCCCGTGCCGTAGGGGCTCCACAGGTCGCGGATGCCGTCGGTGCCGAAACCGAACGCGACCCCGGCGGCGTCGAGCTCGTGAAGCGGAAGCTGGGGGAGCCGCAGCGGCGCGACCGTCGTCATCGTCACGCCGAGCGCCCCCATGCGGGCGAGCAGGTCGCGCCGACGACTCGGATCGAGCTGCGCGACGGCGAACCCGTGGGCGATGTTGACTCGCTGCTGGAGCCCGTATCGCTCCACGCCGTCGAGGATCAGCTCGATCTGGAACGCGCCGAGCTCGGCGGGGTCGTGCAGGTGGATGTCGAGTGCCACCCCGTGCTCCGCCGACAGCGCGAGCAGGGCGTCGACCTGCCCGACGGGGTCGCGGTCGATCGTCGCGGGGTCGAGGCCGCCGATGTGCTCGACACCGGCGCGGGCCGCCCGATCGAGCAGCGCCAGCACGCCCGGGCGGCGGAGCACGCCGTCCTGCGGGAAGGCGACGATCTGCACGGTGAGCGCGTCGCCGTAGGCGGCCACGGCTTCACGGACGGCGTCGATCCCGCGCAGATCCAGTCCCAGGTCGACGTCGACATGTGTGCGGATCGCGGTGGTGCCGTGCGCGACGAGCTGCTCGAGCACGTTGCCCGTGATGCGGGCCGACGGCATCCCGATCTCGTCACGGTGCGCGCGTTCGTGACGGATCCGTCCCTCGGTCGTCCCCTCGCCGCCGTACGACTGCCAGGGCAGTCCCCACCAGGACTTGTCGATGTGCGCGTGCGCGTTGACGAGGCCCGGCAGCGCCAGCAGGCCGCGCCCGTCGTAGCCGTCCGTCGCATCCGCCCGCGCCGGCGTGACCGCGGAGATGACGCCATTTTCGATCGAGATGTCGACGGCCTCGGACGAGGCGGATGTCGAGAGCCGGACGTTGCGGACGATCGCGGGGGAGTCGGGGGCGGAGCTCATCACTCCATCCTGCCCGTGCATCGAGCACCCGAGACGCGTGATAACCTAGATCCTGTTCATGGGCCTATGGCGCAGTTGGTAGCGCGCCTCGTTCGCATCGAGGAGGTCAGGAGTTCGAATCTCCTTAGGTCCACCACATCGGTCGCTTTGGAACAAGTGACCTCGTATGAGCCAGTTGATAGCGGCGTGTCTCCCCGAGGATGCGCCGCTCTTGGTTTTCGCAGTGGTTCCAATGAGTGCGACGGCATCGTCGAGGTTCTGCTCACAGCAGCCGTGGCTCGGTTCACTCATCCCCGAGAACCTCTACGGACGGCTCAGCCTCAGCGCCGCCATGGGGCACCGTCGGTGGCGGTGTCAGTGCTGCACTGACGGGTGGAGTCCGGCTCCCTGCACCCTCAGAAGGAAGGCCGGTATTGCCATGACGGCGACGAAGAACGGTCCTCGATTTCCAGCTCTGACGGTCGAGTTTCGTGGCGTTTCGATTCTCGTCGGGACTATCCCCGTCGTGGCGCTCACGGGCACGGCGAAGTCATCGCGCTCACTCCGCAGGCGCTTCTCCTCTTGGACGAGACAGGGAGAGCGCTAATGCGGCGACGGCTGCCGTCGTGACCGACGGCAGCCGTGCAGCGCGCGGCACGGGTGGTGGTTCGGCGCGAGCCATTTCCGGTCGCTCGTCCCAGCCCCGGCGCGATCGCCTCAGAGCTCTCGGCTCCGAGTATGGGGCACCGCTACTCCGCGAGCTGCGGGTACAGCGCCTCGAAGGGTCCGGACAGCGCCGCCTTCAGCTGCACCGAGGTCTCATCGGCCAGCACCTCGTACTCGCCCGCCTCGGTGGCATCGAACACCTTCGCGACGAGCACGGCAGGGTCGAGTTTCGGATCGGTCGACCCTGCGGCCATCGCCGTGTCGACCCAGCCCACATGCACACCCAAGACCTGCACGCCGGCGGGGTGCAGCTCGAGGCGCATCGAGTTCGTCGCCGACCAGAGGGCGGCCTTCGTTGCCGAGTAGATGCCGCCGACGGCGAACCAGGCCATCGCGGAGTGGATGTCGATGATCGCGGTCTCTCCGGCCTGGGCCGACAACAGCGGGGCATAGGCGCGTGCGAGCATGAGTGGTCCGACGAAGTTCGTCTCGATGTTGCGACGGATTTCGTCGTCGGTGTGGTTCAGGATGCCGAAGCTCGAGGGCGATGCGCCGGCGTTGTTGATCAGGATTGTGACGTCGGGCGCGGCGGCGACGGCGGCCTCGATCGATGCGGCATCCGTCACGTCGAGCTGCAGGGGGACGATGCGCTCGTCGTCCCAGGTGCGGGGTGTGCGGGCGGTGGCGTAGACCTTCGCCGCGCCGCGGACGAGCGCCTCGCGCACGAAGTGGGTGCCGATGCCTCCGTTCGCGCCGGTGACGAGGACGGTGGCTCCGTTGAGTGAGGTCATGGGTGCGTTCTCTTCCTGGTTCGGGTCAGACGTGGGTGAGGGTGGGGTAGTCGACGTACCCGCGGGCGCCGCCGGTGTACAGCGTGCCGGGGTCGACCTCGGTGAGCGGGGCATCGGCCTTCAGCCGCTCCACAACGTCGGGATTCGCCAGCGCTAACCGTCCGAGCGGGGTGATGTCGGCCAGGCCCGCCTCGATGTCGTCCGCGATCTGCTCGCGCGTGCGGCCGTAGCGGACGACCAGCACGGCCGTCGGCCAGGCTTCGCGCAGCGCGGCGAGCAACTCATCGTCGCCCAGGTGGTGCACGTGGAGGTAAGTGAGGTTCAGGGGCGCGAGGCGCGCGACGAGGTCGAGGTACTGGGCGTGCACGTCCGCGCGCGCCCCCTCGTCGATGCCGCCGAGGGGGAAGGCGGGGGAGATGCGGATGCCGGTACGGTCGGCGCCGATCTCATCAGCGACGGCCGCGGCGACCTCGACGACGAAACGCGACCGGTTCTCGATCGACCCGCCGTACTGATCGGTGCGCTCGTTGGCGTTGGGGGAGAGGAACTGGTGCAGGAGGTAGCCGTTGGCCGCGTGGATCTCGATGCCGTCCGCTCCCGCGGCGATGGCGGATGCCGCTGCGTGACGGAACTCCGCGATGACGCCCGGGATCTCGTCGGTGGCGAGGGCGCGCGGAACGGGCAGGGGCTGCGGGCCGGACGCCGTGAACATGTCCTGACCCGCGGC
>NZ_JBXAFF010000048.1:0-18501 GCF_058792815.1 Microbacterium sp. MPR-TSA4 | reverse complement strand
GGACGAGTCGGGCGGGTGGGACGGGGGAACGGGGTCGGAGCGGTCAGCTGTAGAGGGCGTCGATCGTGCGCGACTCGCGGTTCAGCAGCTCGCGCCGACGGATCTTGAGGGTGGGCGTGACGATCTCGCGGTCCTCGGCATCCGCGAACACGAGCGCGAAGCGGCGCACCTGCTCGCTGCGCGAGACCAGCGTGTTCGCATCGTCGACGGCGCGCTGCACGGCCGCCCGCAGATCGGGGTCGTCGAGGGCGACGCTGCGGCCGTCGTGGGCCGAGGTCACGGCGTCCTGATCGAGCACGATCAGCGCGGTCAGGTAGGGCCGCCCCTCCCCCACGGTGACCGCGGACGAGATGAGCGGGTGCTCCTCGATCGCCGCCTCCCAGCGCGCGGGCGCGACGGTCTTGCCGCCGGAGGTGGTCACGACATCCTTCACCCGGCCCTGCAGCACCAGCCGGCCGCGCTCGTCGAGCGTGCCGAGATCGCCGGTGCGGAAGAAGCCGTCCACGAACGCCTCGCGGTCATCGTCCGGGTTGCGGTAGCCGGAGAACACGCCGACGCCCTTGGCGAGCACTTCGCCGTCGTCGGAGATGCGCACGGTCGAGCCGGGTAGCGGCACGCCCACCGTCCCGGAGCGGATGCGCCCCGGGAGGTTGCCGGTGAGCGGCGCCGTCGTCTCGGTCAGGCCGTAGCCCTCGATGACGGGGATGCCCATCCCCCGGAACAGCAGCGACAGCCGCGACGGCAGGGTGGCGCCTCCGGAGAGGACGTAACGGATCCGCCCGCCCATGAGCGCGCGGATACGACGGTAGAACAGCGCGTCGAACAGGCGCCGACGCAGCGAGAGGCTCCACGAGGATGCCGGGACCTCGCCGTCGTCGATCCGCTCCTCCCGGCGTGCGGCCTCCACGGCGGTCCGCGCCGCCGCGGACCACACGCCGCCCAGACGCTTCTCGGCGGCCTTGGAACCGGCAGCCGCGGCGATCTTCTCCAGGATGCGCGGGACCACGACCAGGAAGGTCGGGCGCAGGACCGACAGCGACGCGACGACCTCCGACGGCTCGGAGAGGTGGGCGATGCGCATGCCGCTCGCCAGGCAGATCAGCTGCAGCCCGCGGGCGAGCACGTGCGCCAGCGGGAGGAAGATCACGGTGCTGCCGTCGGCACGCACGATGTCGGAGTAGGCGGCCGCGATGTTGAGCACCTGCCCCAGGAAGTTCTCGTGGGTGAGCACGACGCCCTTCGGCGTGCCGCTGGTGCCGGAGGTGTAGACGATCGTCGCGGGCGATCCGGGTCCGGCCTGCGTCCGGGCCCGCTCCAGCGCGTCGTCGCCGATGCCGGCCCCGCTCGCGATGAGCGCGGGCAGGCCGTCGGCCAGCGAGATCACCGTCGCGAGGCCGGCCTGCTCCAGCGCGGCGCGGGAACGCGCGTCTCCGCAGAAGGCGACGCGCACCTGCGCGTCGTCGACGATCGCTGCCACCTGGCTCGGCGCCGAGGAGTCGTAGACGGGCACGACGACGCCGCCCGCGAACCAGACCGCGAGGTCGGCGACCGCCCACTCGTACCGGGTCGGAGCCATGATCGCCACGGCATCCCCCGCCTGGAGCCCTCCGGCGAGCAGCCCCTTGGCCACGGCGCGCACCTCGTCGGCGAAGGCGGCGGTGCGGACACCGCGCCAGCTCGCGCCGGCGCTGCGCACGTCGAACGCGACGTGGTCGGGTGCCTCCGCGACGCGGCGGACGAGGAGGTCGGTGACGTTGCGGTAGGCGGTCAGGTCGGCCAGTGGCGCGGTCGTCGCTTCTCTCACGGGCAGAGCTCTCCTTCGGATGGGGCGTGGCTACCTGGTGTTCGGAGCCGAGGCCCGATCGGATGGGATATCCGCAGCGACATCCTCGCACGCCGCGGAAACAGCCCCGGAGGGGTTGCATTACGGTCGACGTATGTGTAGCCGAGGGGGCGTGTTCGGTCGGCCCGCCGTCACACCCACGCCCTCACCGGCGCCCTCGCCGACGGCCTGATCAGGAGATCGCGCCGGACAGGAGCCAGCGCCGGAGCGCGGCGTACGCGGCATCCCTCGGGCCGGGGGCCGACAGGAAAACGTCGTGGATCGCGCCGTCGATGCGCGCGACCGTCACCAGCGGACCCAACCGCGTCGCGGCGCGGGCGATGTCGTCGACGACGAGCACACTGTCGGTCGAGGTCATCTGCGCGCTCCACAGCACGGGCGAGGTCGACCCGGTCGAGAGCATCGTGAGCACGGGCGCGTCGATCGTCACGCCCGCGGCGACCGTGGCGTGGCCACGCATGACCGCGGCCAGCCAGCCCGGATGGGTCGGGAAGCCCCGCTCGGGCCGCCACCCCTCAGGGCTGTCGGGCAGGGTGCCGAGCTCGCGCTGCGCGCGGGTGTAGAAGCCGAGGTCGACGACCGGGTGCGCCCCGAGCGGGTCGAAGCGCGCGCGCATCTCGATGAGCGGGGCGATCGCCTGACGCCCGATCGTGCCGGTCTGCAGCTCGAGCCACGGACTGTTGAGCACGACGGCGCTCGCGACGCCCGGATGCCGCGCCGCCCACAGGCTGAGCGTCAGCCCGCCCGTGGAATGTCCCAGGAGCACGAGCCGTCGCCGGCTCGCGCCGTCGTGTCCCATCGCGGCCAGCGCCGCCGCGATGTCGCCGTCGTAGTCCTCGAGGGCGGCGACGTAGCCGGGGGTCTGGCCGGGGCGCAGGCTGCGCCCGTAGCCGTGCAGATCCAGCGCGTAGAACCGGGCGCCGAGGCCCGTCCACAGCCGGGCCAGCCCGGTCTGGAAGAAGTAGTCCGACCACCCGTGCACGTACAGCACGTCGACGCCGTTCAGGGCGCGCAGCCACGGCATCCGCGGGAGGGAGCGCACGAGGGTGGCAGGACCGGCGTCCGCCTCGAGCTCGAGCGTGAGCTGTTCGAAGCCCGGCCCGAGGATGTCTGCGCCCCACCCGCCCGCCATGCCGCCAGCCTATCGGCGGGACCCGTGCGCGGCACGGATGCCGGCCTCGCCGGCGCGAGCGGAGGAGATTTCTCCTCGGGAGGACGGATGCCGCGAAGACGACCTCCCGACGCGAAATCTCCTCCCGAGCGGTTCATCGTGCAAGGTGGAGCCGTTGCGGCCCGACATGATGGCCGCCGTCGATCTGCAGGACGAGCCGCTCACCGATGAGCAGATCGACGCGGTGGCCGGCGATCCAGATCTGGCGCCGCAGCGGCAGACGCATCCACCGCAGCCGGGGCACGACGAAGGTCTCGAGCCCCGAGTCGGACCAGACCTCCGCCGCGGCGAGCACGCGGCGCGCACAGGCCGGAAGACGAAGCCGCGCGAGCGCCGCGGCATCCATCTCCGCATTCCGCAGCGCCGACTCCCACACCGCCAACGCGACCTCGAACGGCTGGCACGCGGCGACAGCAGCGAGCACGTTCTCGGGGGCATCGACCAGGGCATCCGGATGCCGCGGAACCACCGGCCGCGCCCAGTGCACGACCGCGGTGGCCGTCGGCGCCCTCCCCGCGTGCGCGTGAGCGGCGACGTGGACCCGCGTGTCGTCGTCGCGCACCCACCACCCGCGCCGGCGCGCCTGCGTCACGCACGAGATCACCACGCCCGACCGTGCCGCCGCGATCAGGTGCGGGTCGGCATCCGTTACGGCCAGCCAGCCGCGGGCCACGCGCACCAGCTCCCGCCGCGCCACCGCACGGTCGAGCGCACCGCGCCCGTATCCGGCTCGCCCGATCCGGTCGCTGCGGACCACGCCCCAGCGCTCTCGGGCCCACGTCGCGGCATCCATGTGCGACATCGTGACCCGCGGCGCATCCGGCGACCCCGCACGCCGCGGCATCCGTGTACAACCTGTCGCTTTCGCCCCGCTGGGGAGGAGCCGAAGCAGGCCGACCCGTGCGCGCCCACGGAGGAGATTTCCGTTCCGGAGGACGGATGCCGCGACACCGACCTCCCGACGCGAAATCTCCTCCCGAACCGACGGCTTACTCGCCGCGGGAGACCCGGACCATCTCGTCGCGGTCGACGACCTTGATGCGGGCGCGGTCCTCGGCCGCCCCGAGGGCGACCTCGTGCTCGTCCAGGCGGTGCCAGCCGTCGAGATCCGTCCACGCGACCCCGCGCGACTCCAGCAGCGCCGGGATCGCCTCGGCGGAGGGATCGGCCGGCTGCCACCACGACGCCTGGTCGTTGATGAGGTGGCTGATCGTCTCCATCGCGTCGGACTTGGTGTGGCCGATCAGTCCCACCGGACCACGCTTGATCCAGCCCGTGGCGTACACACCGGGGACCCGCTCGTTGGAGTCCTTGTGCAGCACCTGGCCCTCGTGGTTGGGGATCACGCCGTGCTTCTTGTCGAACGGGACGCCGGGAAGCGGGGAGCCGAAGTACCCGACGGCACGGTAGAGCTGCTGGATCGGCACCTCGCGCAGCTCGCCGGTGCCGACGACGCCGCCCTCCGCATCGGGACGGGTGCGCTCGTAGACGAGGGCCGCCACGCGCCCGGTGTCGTCGGTCTTGACCTCGACCGGCTTGGCCCAGAAGTGCAGGTGCAGCCGGCGCGACGCCTCACCACCGGCGTTGTTCACGCCCGGGCGCTGACGCCACGACTGCAGCACGCGGTCGATGACCATGACCTGCTTGTTGCTCGCGACCGCGGCGCGCGAGGCCTCGTCGTAGTCGAAGTCCTCGTCGTAGACGACCATGTCGACATCGCGCAGCTCACCGAGCTCGCGCAGCTCGAGCGGGGTGAACTTCACCTGCGCCGGGCCGCGGCGGCCGAACACGTGCACGTCGGTGACCTGCGACGCCTCGAGCCCGGCGTGCACGTTCGCGGGGATCTCGGTGACCAGGAGGTCCTCGGCGTGCTTGGCGAGCACGCGGGCGACGTCGAGCGCGACGTTGCCGTTGCCGATGACGGCGACGGATGCCGCATCCAGCGGCCATTCGCGCGGGAAGTCGGGGTGGCCGTCGTACCAGCTGACGAAGTCGGCCGCGCCGAACGAGCCGACGGCGTCGATGCCCGGGATGTCGAGCTCGGCGTCCTTGATCGCGCCGGTCGCGAAGATGACGGCGTTGTAGTGCTGCTTGAGGTCGTCGAGGGTGATGTCCTCGCCGAAGCGGACATTGCCGAAGATGCGGATGTCGCCGCGGTCGAGCACGTCGCGCAGGGCCGTGATGATGCCCTTGATGCGGGGGTGGTCGGGCGCCACGCCGTAGCGGACGAGCCCGTACGGGGCCGGGAGGTGGTCGAACAGGTCGATCGAGACGTCGAACTTGCGCTCCGCCTTCAGCAGGATGTCCGCCGCGTAGATGCCGGCAGGACCCGCGCCGACGATGGCCAGCCTCAGCTTGGTCATGGGTGTTTCCTTCGTGTTCTTGCGGTCGTTGAGCCCGGGCCGGCCGGCCCGCGCCGACACGCGATCAGCTGGAGCGGTCGACGATGACGTGGGCGAGTTTGACGAGCGCGTCGCGGACGGGGCCGGCCGGGAGCGGGTCGATCGCCTCGATCGCGGCATCCGCCCATTCGTACGCCTTCGCCCGGGTCGCCTCCGTGACCGCGTGGGTGCGCAGCTGCTCCATCGCCTCGTCGAGGATCGCCGGATCGGCGCCGTCGGCGATGCGGGCCACGCCGTCGTCGATCGTCGCCTTCAGCGCGCGCGACGCCGGGTCGGAGGCGCGTCCGAGCAGCAGATACGGCATCGTCGGAACGCCGGCGCGCAGGTCGGTGCCGGGGACCTTGCCGGTCTGTGCCGGATCGTCGGAGAGGTCGATGACGTCGTCGAGCAGCTGGAAGGCGACGCCCACCTTCTCGCCGTACTCCAGCGCGGGCCGGCGGTACTCGGACGGAGCATCCGAGAACAGGATGCCGGCCTGGGCGGATGCCGCGATCAGCGAGCCCGTCTTGTCGGCCAGCACCTGGAGGTAGAAGTCGACCGGATCCTCGCCCGCCTGCGCGCCGACGGTCTCGTGCATCTGACCGAGCACGAGACGCTCGAACGTGTCGGCCTGCAGGCGGATCGCCCGCTCGCCGATCTGCGCCATCAGCTGACTGGCGCGCGAGAACATGAGGTCGCCGGTGAGGATCGCGACGTTGTTGCCCCACACCGCGTGGGCGCTGGGAACGCCGCGGCGCACGTCCGCGCCGTCCATGACGTCGTCGTGGTAGAGCGAGCCCAGATGCGTCATCTCGAGCGCGGTCGCACCGGTCACGACCTGCTCGGTCGTGCCCTCGCCGAGCTGCGCGGTCAGCAGCGTCAGCATGGGCCGCACCCGCTTGCCGCCCGCCTCGTAGAGGTAGCGGGTCGTGGCGTCAGCGAGCGCATCGCTCACACGCAGTTCGCGGGCGAGGGTGTCCTCGACGCGGTCGAGGCCGTCTTCGACGACCGCGAGGAGCTTGCGCATCCGGGGACCGGCGAGCACGCGCTCGGTCAGGCCGAGATTGGCCGTCAGTCGCGCGCCGGCAGCGGAAGGGCTCGGAGTCACCATCCCAGCCTACCCGCGGCCGTCAGGTCCCGCCCGCCGCGGGCTCAGACCAGCGGCTTCACCGCGCGGTGCAGAGCCACGATGCCGAAGGTGAGATCGCGGTGCGCGACGCGGGTCCACCCGGCATCCCGGATCCACGACGACAGGGTCACCTGGTCGGGCCAGTCCTTGATCGACTCGTTGAGGTAGTCGTACGCGTCGGCGTTGGAGCTCACCGTGCGGGCGACGGTCGGGAGGATCCGGTCGTTGTAGAAGCGGTACAGGCCCGCGAAGGCCGCGTTCTGCGGGTGCGAGAACTCGCAGACGACGAGCCTGCCCCCGGGCGCGGTCACGCGCAGCATCTCTGCGAGCGCCTTCTTGGGGTCGTTGACGTTGCGCAACCCGAACGAGATCGTCACGACGTCGAACTCGTCGTCGGCGAAGGGCAACGCCATCGCGTCGGCCTCCACGAACGTGACGTTCGGGACGTGGCCGTGCCGGCGACGACCCTCGGCGATCATGCCGGGAGAGAAGTCCCCGGCCACGACCTCGGCGCCGCTGCGGGCGATCGCCACGGAACTGGCGCCCGTCCCCGCAGCCAGATCGAGGATGCGCTGGCCCGGGCGCGGCGCGATGGCGCGCGTCGTGGCGATACGCCAGAGGCGGTCGTTGCCGAGGCTGAGGACCGTGTTCGTGCGGTCGTACCCCGCCGCGACCTCGTCGAACATGCCGCTCACGCGGGACGGATCCTTGCCCAGGTCGGCGCGGTGCTCACTCACCCTTCGATCCTAGGCGCGGGTCCCGGCCCACGGTGCGCCCCCGCCGGGCGCGACCGCGTCGAGCACCGCCAGCCAGCGCGCGGCGGTGGCGCCGTCGTACGGTGCCCGCTCCGCGCGGACGTCGGCCTCGAGCGCGACCGCGACGTCCTCCAGGCGGTCGACGATCTCCCGCGGGTATCCATAGCGGACGCGGTGCTCGTCCCACTCGTCGCGGTCGTCGATCCAGATGCCCCGGCCGTCGCGGGCGCGCACGACGTCGAGGTCCATGTCGATGCCCGTCGGCGTCGGGATGCCGTCGGCGTCGGCCGCGGCATCCCATCGCAGATCCCACGCGATGTCGATGTAGATCGCGATGCGCGGGTGGGTCGCGTTGAGGGTCGCCGCGTACTCGCCGCTCGGCGGGACGAGCGTCACGTTGTCGCCGAGGCTGACCGTGTCGACGCCGGGGCGCGCGCTGCGCCAGCCGTCACGCTGGCCGACCCAGTCGCCGTGCTCGTCGCTGCCGAGGAACACGCACTCGTGCTCCCAATGCGGGCCGCCGTCCCACTTGCGCCAGCGGAAGACGAGCGGGGTGCCGGGCGCGGGGCGAGCGGTCATGGTCGCGAGCCTAACCGGCCGCCACCGTCGCCGCGGCCGGCGCGGACGCGGCGGATTAGGCTGAACGGGTGAGTTCCGCGCCGTCCCGTCCGCCCCGTCTGCGCATCGTGACCCGCGAGATCGCCCCCATCGACGACCCGCTCGAGTACGCCGACCCGGCCGATCCGCTGGTGTGGACCCGGCGCGGCTCGTGGCTGGTCGGTGTCGGCTCCGCCCTGACGCTCACGGCCTCGGCGACGGATGCCGCGACCCTCGCCGACCGCTGGCGCGAGGTCGCGGCGGCGGCGGTGGTCGACGACCACGTCCGGGCGCCGGGAACGGGGCTGATCGCCTTCGGCGCACTCCCCTTCGACACGCAGTCGGCCTCGTCGGCCGTCCTCACCGTGCCGCTGCTGACCGTGGGCTCGCGCGACGGGCGCACGTGGGCGTCGTGGGTGCTGCCCGAGGAGGGCGCCCCCGAACCCGACGAGCCTCGCGCCATCGGCTACGGACCGCACTGGTCGGCCGCGGTCGGCCCCGGCGCGCTCACCCCCGAGGGCTACCAGGACGCGGTGCGCGCGGGCCTCGCGGCGATCGCCTCGGGCGAGGTCAGCAAAGTCGTCCTCGCCCGCGAGCTGGCGGGCACGGTGCCGGCCGACGCCGACCTGCGCCGGCTGGTGCGCTCCCTCGCCTCGGCCTACCCCGACACCTGGGTCTACGCGGTCGACGGTCTCATCGGAGCCAGCCCCGAGACGCTCGTGACGGTCTCCGGGGGCCAGGTCACCGCGCGCGTGCTCGCCGGCACGGTGGCGCGCGGTTCGGGTCCGGATGCCGATCGCGAGGCGGCTCTGCGGCTCGCCACCAGCGCGAAGGATCTGGCGGAGCATCAGTACGCCGTCCGCAGCCTCGTCGACGCGCTCACCCCGCACACGAGCGCGCTGGCCGCCGCCGAACAGCCCTTCACCCTCGCCCTGCCCAACGTCTGGCACCTCGCCACCGACGTCGAGGCGACCACCTCGCCCGAGACGTCGGCGCTCGATCTGCTGGGCGTGCTGCATCCCACGGCGGCCGTCGCCGGAACACCGACGGCCGCGGCGCTCGCGGCCATCCGCCGCATCGAGCCGTTCGACCGCGGGCGGTACGCGGGCCCGGTCGGGTGGGTCGACGCCCACGGCGACGGGGAGTGGGCCATCGCGCTGCGCGGGGCGCAGTTCGACCTCGCGGCGACGGATGCCGGCGGCATCCCGTTCCGCGCCCACGCGGGCGCGGGGATCGTCGCGGGCAGCGACCCCGAGGCCGAGATGCTGGAGACCCGCGTGAAGTTCCGGCCGATCGTCGACGCGCTGGCGTAGGGCGTTTCGCCTCGGCGCTGCGCGCCGCGCTCAACGACCGGGCGCCGCGGGCTCAGGTCGCGGCGAGGCGGACCTTCTCGGCCTCCACGTCGAAGTCCGCCGCGGGCCACTGCGGATCGACGTCCTCGAGGGCGTCGAGCAGGAGCGCCTGGACGGCGAGGCGCGCGTACCACTTGCGGTTCGCGGGCACGACGTGCCACGGGGCGTTCGGCGTGGACGTCCGCTCGAAGACCGTCTGGTAAGCCGCCATGTATTCGTCCCAGCGCTGCCGCTCGTCGACGTCGCCGGGGTTGTACTTCCAGTGCTTGTCGGGACGGTCCAGCCGCTCCCGCAGCCGCTCCTTCTGCTCGTCGGCGGAGATGTGCAGCATCACCTTCACGAGGCGGATGCCGCGATCGGTGAGGACCTTCTCGAAGTCGACGATCGCCCCGTAGCGGCGCTCGATCTCCTCGGCCGGGGCCAGCGCACGCACCCGCCCGATGAGGACGTCCTCGTAGTGGGAGCGGTCGAAGACGCCGATGAGGCCCGGCGCCGGCACGCGCTTGTCGATGCGCCACAGGAAGTCGTGCGCGAGCTCCTCCGGCGTGGGCTTCTTGAAGGCGGCGAGCGCGATGCCCTGCGGGTCCACCGAGCCGACGACGTGGCGGACGATGCCGCCCTTGCCGGCGGAGTCCATCGCCTGGAGCACGAGGAGCACGGCGGGGGCGTCCTCCTGGATGCGGCTCTGCGCGTACAGGCGCTCCTGCAGCTCGTCCAGCTCGTCGGCGCCCGCGTCGAGGTCCGACCGGCCGCTGTTCTTGCCCTCCTCGTACCCCGGCGTCGAGGACGGGTCGAGGTCGGCGAGGCGGAATCCGAGGTCGGCGCGGAGGATGTCGGCGGGGTCGGCGCTCCAGTGCTTCTGGCTTCTCGCGGTCATCACCACATCATGGCGCGACCCCGGGGTTTCGGCCAGGGCTCAGCGATCGAGCGCGACCTCGACGATCTGACGGCCGGCCACGCGGGCGGTGAGCGCCTGATCCAGCTCGGTCCGCGTCGCGGCGCGGAGGTAATCCCAGCCGTAGGCCGCGGCGAGCGCGGCGACGTCGACGTCCTGCGGCGTGTAGAGCACCCGCTCCATCGCGGACGGCGCAGCCACCGACGCGACCTCGAGACCGTCGAAGATCGTCCCGCCCCCGTCGTTGCCGACGACCACCTGGAGGCGCGGGGCCTCCTCACCGACCGGCAGCAGCAGCGCGCCCACGTCGTGGAGGAAGGCGAGGTCTCCCGTCAGCACCCGGGTCACCCCGACCGCCGCGGTCGCCTGACTCGCGAGGGCGATGCCGGTCCCGGTGGCGATCGTGCCGTCGATGCCCGCCAGTCCGCGGTTGGCGTGGACCGGGACCTTCTTGCCGCCGAGCACCTCGTCGGCAACCCGCACCAGCCGCGACGACGCGAACAGCAGCCGGTCGTGCGGCCAGGTGGCCCGCCAGACGGCGTCGACCAGCGCGACCCGGTCGATCGGCCTGCGCGCGATCGCCAGTTCCGACGCGATCGCCCCCAGCCGTTCGGCGGGAACGGCCGACGACAGGGCCTCGGCGTCGGGCGCCGGCGGCGCGAGATCGACGGATGCCGCGCGCGACGCCCGCATCCACGCGCCGAACCAGTCGCGGTCGACGTCGCCCACGGCGGCGACGACCGCATCGACCGCGATCGACGACCCGTTGAGATTGAGGGGCTCCCCCGGCCCGCGCACCGCGAGCACCTCGACATCGTCGCGCGAGAGCACCGCGACGACCTCGCGACTGAGCGTCGGATGCCCGAACACGACGGCGCGTTCGATGCGACCGCCGAGCTCCGGGTCGCGGAGCAGGCGGCGGTAGCCGTGCACGAGGTTGCGGCCGAACCGCGCCCCGCTGACGATCTCGGCGACGAGCGGCCACCCGCCGGCGTGCGCCAGCGCCTCGGCGCCGGTCCCGGCATCCGCGCCGGCGATCACCACGGTGCGCGGTCCGCGCACGAGCACATGGGGGTCGCCGTCGGGATCAGTCGGCAGGTTCGACTCGCCGATGCCGCCGCCGCCCTGGTACAGCGCGCCCGACGGCTCGATCTGGACCGGATCCTCCGCGGCGACGTCGGGCCCGACGGGCGCGGTGTCCAGCTCGAGCTCCGGCGTGCCGAGCCACGGCGGCAGGCCGCCGGCCAGCGGGTCGCGCAGCGGCAGGTTGAGGTGCACGGGCCCGGCCTGACGGGTGCCCGCGCCGAGCGCCGCGGCGACCGCGTCTTCCGCCACCCGCCGCAGCATGGCGGACTGCTCCCCGGTGCCGTCGGCATCCACCTCGTCCGGCACCGGCAGATCCTCCTCCAGCCGCATGTTCGGAGCGAACATGCCGGGCTGGCGGGTGGTCTGGTTGGCGCCGACGCCGCGCAGCTCGGGCGGACGGTCGGCCGTCAGCAGGATCAGCGGGACACCGGCATGGTGCGCCTCCAGCGCGGCGGGAAGGAGATTGGCGACCGCGGTGCCGGAGGTGCACACGACGACCGCGGGCATGCCCGACTCGCGCCCGACGCCGAGCGCCGTGAAGCCGGCGACCCGTTCGTCGATGCGCACGTGCACGCGCACGGCGCCGCGGCTCTCCAGCTCGGCCGCGACGAGGGCCAGCGCCTGCGAGCGCGATCCCGGGCTGACGACCACGTGCCCCACGCCGAGCTCGACGAGGCGCCCGAGGAGCGCCGCGGCGGCATCCGTCGCCGGCGCGCGACCGGCGAGAGGGCTCTCGTCCATGTCAGGCGGCGCTGCCGCGACGGTTCTCGTCGGGGTCGTCGTCCGGGGCGGTCGCGGGTTCGTCGCCGGCGCCGCGCCGGCGGTCGGGCTCCGGGCCCTCGGAGTCGAGGGCGGCCAGCTCCGCCTCCAGGCGCCGGATGCGCTCGTCCTGGTCGGCGATCGAGATCGCGCCCAGGCTGCCGAGGAAGTCGGGGTTGTCGTCGGGGGCGCGGAAGGTGCTCGCCCGCTGGGGACGGCCGCGACCGACCACGAACCACATCACGCCGCCGATGATGGGCAGCAGCACCACGAGCAGGATCCAGACCGGCTTGCTGACGCCCCGATGGCGCGTCGGCGGCTGCAGGGCGCAGTCGACGATGCTGTACACCCAGAAGGCGATCAGCAACAGCGCCAGAGGCAGCAGAATGCGCACCACCCCTCCATCCTAGGCGCGCGCCGGCATCCTCGGCGGGCGCGGGCACGGGTACGGGCGCATGGACGACGCGCGTAGGCTGGAGGCATGCGTGTCCGTTCGGCCCTCGTCTACAGCGTGCTGCGTCTCCTGGTATTCGTGGTGCCGTTCGGGATCATGATGCTGTTCCCGGTCATGCGCGAGTACTACTGGCTGTCGGCGATCTTCGCCGCCCTCATCGGCCTGAGCCTGTCGGTGCTGTTCCTGCGCCGTCCGCTCGACGATCTGACCGCGGGCCTCGCCGAGCGTCGCGCGCGCCGCGCCGCGACCGACGAAGACGTCGAGGATGCCGCGGCCGACCAGGCCGCCGCCGCACCGACGGAGTGAGCGCGGGCGCCGGGTGACCGGTGCCGTCAGCCCGTGAACGCCCAGAACAGCAGCGCCGCGACGGCCAGCGACGTCAGCGACGTCAGCCCGAGCGCCACGACCAGCTCCCGCGGCGCGCGATAGGTCCAGACGATCAGGACGGCGCAGGCCGCGGGGATGAGCGCGAGCAGCGCCAGCCAGGCGAGCGGGTAGAAGACCGCCAGGAACGCCACGATCGCGAAGGCGCCGACCACCAGCACCGTGAACAGGATCTGCGTCGCCCGGCGCCCGATACGCACCGTGAGCGTGCGCTTTCCGGCGAGGCGGTCCTGATCGATGTCGCGGAGGTTGTTGGCCAGGAGCACGGCGCAGGCGAGGAGCCCGGCGATCACGCCGCCGAACCAGCTCTCCTGCGGCACGGTGCCGACCTGGACGAAGGTGGTGCCGACCGTGGCCACCAGGCCGAAGAAGACGAAGACGAACAGCTCGCCGAGACCGGCGTACCCGTAGGGACGCTTGCCGCCGGTGTAGAACCAGGCCGCCACCAGGCACGCGGCGCCGATCAGCGCCATCCACCAGTACCCCGTGCGCACGATGAGGGCGATACCGGCGGCCGCCGCGATGCCGAAGAAGACGAGGGCGACGATCAGGACGGTGCGCGGCTGCGCCTTGCGCGACGCGGTGAGCCGCGCCGGCCCGACGCGGTGGTCGTCGGTGCCACGGATGCCGTCGCTGTAGTCGTTCGCGTAGTTGACGCCGATCTGGATCGACACCGCGACGACGAGGCAGCACAGCGCGACCACCCAGCGCAGCGGCATCCCGCCGAGGAGCGCCGCGCCGGTGCCGATGAGCACGGGCGAGACGGCGAGGGGCAGGGTGCGCAGGCGCGCCGCGCCGATCCAGTCGCGCGCGGTGGCGCGCTCGACGTGCGCGGGGTCGCCGGAGAGCTGCGCCCTCTGCGGATTGCCGCGCGGCGTGTGCGCCGCGGAGCGCCGTCCCGAACGGGCCTTCTTCTTGCGGGTGCTGCCTGCCACGCGAGAATCCTATGCCCGCGGACGCATGAGTCCCCTGTGATGCCGACGCGGCGCGCTCACGCGCCGGCGTCCGCCGCGAGCCGGCGGAGGGCGGCGCGATCGGGCTTGCCGCTCGGCAGCAGCGGGATGGCGGCGACCGGCACGACCGCCCGGGGGCGTGCGGGCGCACCGATCTCGGCCTCGACGGCGGCGCGGATGCCGCGGAGGGCGTCATCGGCATCCCCCGCGCCGGCCGCGACGACCACGACCGACGCCTCGCCCCACCTCTCGTCGGGCACCGGGACCACGACGGCGTCGACGAGCCCGGGAAGTGTCCGCACCACCCGTTCGACGCGGTCGAGCGCCACGTTGATCCCGCCCGAGATGATGACGTTGTCGCGGCGACCGGTGATCGCGAGGCGTCCGTCGAACGCGCCGGCGTCACCGGTGCGGTACCAGCGGGTGCCCGCCGCGTCGCGGAAGAACGCGGCATCGGTGCGCGCGGCATCGCCCAGGTAGCCGTCCGCGAGGGTGGGACCCGACAGGAGCACCTCGCCGTCGTCGATGCGGACGCCGACGCCGTCGAGCGGCACGCCGTCGTAGACGCAGCCGCCCGCGGTCTCGCTCGATCCGTAGGTGCGCACGATGCGCACGCCGGCGTCGGCGGCGCGCGCGGCGAGCGCGGGGGCGAGCGCCTGCCCGCCCACCAGCACCGCCGAGAACCCGGCGAGTGCGCGGCGGGCGGCCGGATCGGGGTCGTCGAGGAGGGTCTGCAGCTGCGCCGGGACGAGGGACGTGTACGTCGGCACCGGCCGCCCCCCGTGGCTCGATGCCATGGAGGATGCGGCGGCGACGAACCCCGCCGTGCGGAACGGCCCCGACAGGAGGGCGGGCTCGCGTCCGGCGACGAGCGCGCGCACGAGCACCTGCACCCCGGCGATGTAGCCCGGCGGCAGCGCGAGCAGCCACGCCCCCTCGCCGATGCGCGCGCTCGTCGCGAGCGCCGAGGCCGTCAGCGCGGAACGGCTGAGCGCGACCGCCTTGGGGTACCCCGACGACCCGGATGTCGTGACGACCACCGCGGTGCCGGCCGGAACCTCCGCGGGCAGCGCATCTCCGGAACCGGACGGCGCGCCGAGGGCGATCGCGGGGCCCGCCCCCAGCACCGCGCCCCGCAGTCCGCGCAGCACCGCGCGCGCATCGGCGGCATCCACCCGCTCCAGCTTCACCGTCGCCTCCGCGCCGTCGCGTCAGTAGTGGTACGGATAGGGCGACCAGTCGGGGTCGCGCTTCTGCAGGAAGGCGTCGCGACCCTCCACGGCCTCATCGGTGCCGTACGCGAGGCGCGTGGCCTCGCCCGCGAACACCTGCTGGCCGACCATGCCGTCGTCGATCGCGTTGAACGCGAACTTCAGCATGCGGATCGCGGTGGGCGACTTGCCGAGGATCGTCCGCGCCATCGCGATCGCCTCGCGCTCGAGCTCCGCGTGCGGGACCACGCGGTTCACGGCGCCCATCTCGTAAGCGCGCTGCGCCGAGTACTCCTCCGCGAGGAAGAACACCTCGCGCGCGAGCTTCTGACCGACCTGACGCGCCATGTAGGCAGACCCGTACCCCGCATCGAACGAGCCCACATCGGCATCCGTCTGCTTGAACCGGCCGTGCTCGGCGCTCGCGATCGACAGGTCGCAGACGATGTGCAGCGAGTGCCCGCCGCCGGCGGCCCACCCGGGGATCACGGCGATGACGACCTTCGGCATGAAACGGATGAGCCGCTGCACCTCGAGGATGTGCAGCCGGCCGGCGCGGGCCGGGTCGGGGGCGGTCGCGTCGTCGGCCGCGTAGGTGTAGCCGTCCCGGCCGCGGATGCGCTGGTCGCCGCCGGAGCAGAACGCCCAGCCGCCGTCCTTGGGGCTCGGCCCGTTGCCCGTCAGCAGCACGACACCGATGCGCGGGTCCTGTCGCGCGACGTCGAGGGCCCGGTACAGCTCGTCGACCGTGTGCGGCCGGAAGGCGTTGCGCACCTCGGGCCGATCGAACGCGATGCGCGCGATGCGGCCGTCGCCGGAGACGTGCGCCGTGATGTCGGTGTAGTCGGCCGCGCCGGGCGCTAGCGTCCACGCGGTCGGATCGAACAGCTCGGAGACGAAGGTGTCGGTCACCCGGCCAGCCTACGCGCGGGCATCGCCATGGCGTCGTGAGGGTGTCGTCATATGGCCGGGACGGGTGGGCGACTCCCCCTACGCTGGGACGGTGACGTCGACCCCCCGCATCCTCGCCCTGTTCGCCGCCGGAGCCCTCGCGCTCGGCCTGTCGGCCTGCGCCTCGACGGGCGGCGGTGCGGCGTCGCCGACCGCGACCGACGCGACCGCGTCGCCGATCACCGCCGGCGCGTGCGAAGGGACCGAGGGCGTCACGCTCGTCGTCGACTCCTCCGCCCTGGCGGGCGGCACCTCCGACACGCGGTGCTACACGACCACCGCCGAGGTCGCCGTCGCCGACATCGTCGCCGCGGCCGGGCTCGAGATCGAGGGCACGAAGGAGTACGGCGACCAGGTGATCTGCCGCGTCGACGGGCTGCCCTCGGCATCCGAGCCGGTCGGCTCCACCCAGGACCCGGCGTATGTCGAGAAGTGCGAGTCGATGCCCGCCGCGTTCGCGTACTGGGCGCTGTGGACCAAGCCCGCCGGCGGCGCGTGGGACTACGCCCAGGAGGGCGTGTCGACGCTGACGGCTCAGCCGGGTGAGAGCGTCGAGCTGCTCTTCAGCCTGGACGGGGCGCCCGCGGCTCCCGCGGCCTGAGCGGCGCCGACGCGCGTAATCTCGGCGCGTGAGCTTCCGCCCCGGCCCCCTGCGTGCCGCCGCCGCGCTGGCGGTGGGCTTCGTCGCGGTGCGCGTGGGGTACCGGGTGCTCTTCCACGGCGCCGACGGCGCCGGGCCGGTGGTGCTGCCGCTGCCCCTGTGGCGCCTCGCGCCGCCGCTCGCCCACGTCGAGGTGCTCGGCCCCGCGACGGCGGGAGGGCTCTGGGATGCCGCGGTCAGCGCCCTGCCGATCGCGCTGACGATCCTCGCGTTCGGACTGCTCAGCGCCGTGCTCGACCTGCCGCGCCTGCTCGCCCGCGGCGCCCGGCGCGGCCCCTTCCAGGGCCTCGCCCGGGCGCTGTCGATCGGCTGGGCGACGCTGCCGTCGCTCGCCGACGCGGTGCGTTCGGCACGGCGGGCGGCGCGGCTGCGCGGCGAACGGGTCGGCGTCGCGGGCTCGGCCCGACTGCTCGCGCCGGTGCTCGAGGCGACACTGGAGCGTGCGAGCGCCGTCGCCGCGGCCCTCGAACTGCGCGGCTACGCCGGACGGGGGCTCGAGGGCGACTGCGCGCACCCCGTGGCCGGGCAGGACGTCGCGCTCGGGTTCGGCGCCGGCGATCCGGTCGTCGTGGCGGACGCGGTGGGGCGCGGCATCCGCCCGCGCGCCCTCACGGTGCTCACGGGAGCGACCGGGTCGGGCAAGACGACCCTGCTGCGGGCGCTGAGCGGCCTGCACAGCCATGTCGACGGCGGGTGGATCCGCGGCGAGCTGCGCGTCGCCGGACACGAGCGCAGCGCCACGGCGCCCCGGGATCTGTCGCGCGTCGTCGGCGTCGTGCTGCAGAGCCCGCGCGCCGCCTTCGCGACGACGCGCGTGCGGGACGAGATCGGCCTCGCCCTGGAGCTGCGGGGCGTGGCCCCCGTCGTCGTGGACGAGCGCGTCCGCGAGGTGGCGGTGCGGGTCGGGATCGTGGACCTGCTCGACCGCGAGCTGGGGGCACTGTCGGCGGGGCAGGCGACGCTCGTCGCGATCGCCGCCGCGATCATCGAGCAGCCGGTCCTCCTGCTCGTCGACGAGCCGCTCGCCGACCTCGACCGCACCGCCCGCGCCCGCATCGTGGCGCTCCTGGGCGCGCTCGCCCACGAGGCCGGCGTCTGCGTCGTCGTCGCCGAGCACCGCGGCGACGAGTTCGGCGCGGTCGCCGACGCGTGGCTGCGCATCGACGCGGGTGGTTCCCGCGGGCGGCCCGGGGTGCTCGCGACCGCGGGTGCTGAGCTTTCGGGTTCGGGGCTCGCGCAGGTAGGTCGTCCCCGACCGCCGCGGACGGCGCCCGACCCGGCGACCCCCCGGACTCCCGCCACGGAACCGGTGCTGTCGACCCGCGTCACCGTGCGGTACGCGGACCGCGTCGCCGTCGACGACGCACCGATCGCGCTCCACGCCGGCGAGATCGTGGCGCTCGTCGGCCCCAACGGCGCCGGCAAGTCGAGCCTGCTCGTCGCCCTCGCCACCGGCGCGCACGCCCGCGAGGTGCGACTGGTCCCCGATGACTCCGACGCGCTGTTCGTGCGCGACACCGTCGCCGCCGAGTGTCGGCGCACCGACCGGCGGGCGCGCCTGCCGGCCGGCACGACCGCCCACCGGTTGGCCGGGCTCCTCGGTCGCGGCAGCGACGACGAGGGCGGCGTGCAGGCGGCGCGAGAGCTGTGGCACCGGCATCCGCGTGACCTGTCCGCCGGTCAGCGGCGCTGCCTCGCTCTCGCGATCCAGACGGCGACCCGCGCCCCCGTCCTGCTCGTGGACGAGCCGACCCGCGGCCTCGACCCCGACGCGCGCCGCCTGGTCGACGCCGCCCTCGCGCGGCTCGCGGATGCCGGGACCGCCGTACTGATCGCGACCCACGATCCGTCGGCCATCGCCCGCGCCGACCGCGTGCTGCCCCTGGCGGCCGGACGGCTCGCCGCCTCGCCCGCCGCCC